>NZ_PXYY01000063.1 GCF_003013245.1 Neisseria iguanae | reverse complement strand
GATTTGGGGATGCTTTGAAAAATTCCTTTTCCCGACCATCTGTAGAAAGTGCGCAACAGGGAATTTGCTTTGTCCAAAGGGGGCGGAATGCCTTCCCACGGTATGCCGGTCCTTACGCGGTAGCGTACGTCCGCTACCTTTCAGGCTGCTTAATGCCGGTATCATTGTTGTCGATCGATTTGGCTGTTTTGATAAATACGCGGCTTGGGTAGTGGAAAAACGGCGGCACCAAACTGCCCAACATACCTAATGCCGGAGTCGCCATCTCCTGAATCACGTGCAAGCCGTTGGTATTCAGACCGGCAGATTTAATGTTGCCCAACAGGATTTCGTTCAAGAAAATCGTGCCGACTGGTGTAGATTTTTCTTGTGGCAGATTCCTGAATCAAGCAAAATAGCCAACGGCTTTGACCGGTATTCATCAGTTAATCGTGCTCGGGGCATGGCGGATAAGTGAGTTTTGTTTGGCGGCAAAAACTTTAACTTAATCTGTCTTTCTTTTGTCCATATTGCTTTATGGCAGGTAATTGTCAGGACGCTCTAGGATTATCGCGTTGAAGTAGCGGTTGGAACGGTGAACATGAAAAGGCCGTCTGAAAACCAGTTTTCAGACGGCCTTGGGTATTTTAGCGGTTTTGCCCGAAGCTTATATACGGTTCGCGGCGCTGTTTTCGCGCGCGCCATTGTTCGCGCAAAGTGCCGTTGTCTTTGCTGTTGCGTCTGTCGGAGGCGGTTCGCGCCTCTTGTTCCCATTGCCACATCATTTGGTTGCCGCTGTGACCAATCGGATCAGAGCCGCGCAAACCGACAAAGCTGCCTTGGTCGGCAATTTGGGTATTGGAAACGGATTTACCGTTCGTTTTCGTGCGCGAGGTTTCCACGCCGCTTTTCAGTTCGCCCTAGATGTTGGCTTCGGCAGAAGCCGTTGCAGGCAGGAGTAGGGTGATCAATATCAAGGCGGTGGATTTCATGATTTGCCTTTCACAGAAAAAGAAAATAAGATAGTGTTAGGGCGTATTCTCATTTCATCATGTGGCATCTTCCCGGCATAAAAAAAACCGTCTGCCGCGTTGAAAATGTGCACAAAGTGTCCGACCTTGCTGCCGCACCGGCCGGTTTTGCCGGTGCGGCGTGTCCAACCGGTCTCTTTGGTATCGTCTGGTATACGCGTTTTTTTGCTCGAAAATCTGCGGCGCAGACAAAATGAGCCCCCCTCAGTGTAACCGACGTGCCTGTAAAAAATTACGTTTCAGGTAAAGCCCGTCTGAAAAGGAAATGATATGGCTGACACAATCCGCGCTGCCGCCGTGCAGATGATTTCCACCACCGACCCTGCCACCAATATCGGCACCATGCGCCGCTTGGTGAAAGAAGCCGCCGGGCAGGGTGCGGATTGGGTGCTGCTGCCCGAATATTGGCCGGTTATGGGTCAGCAGGATACCGACAAACTTGCGTTTGCCGAAACCCTGGGCGAAGGCAAACTCCAGACGGCCTTAAGCGAAGCGGCGCGCGACAACGGCGTGGTGCTGTTTGGCGGCACAGTGCCACTGAAAAGTGAGGAAGCCGATAAAGTAATGAACACCATGCTCGCTTATGACCGCGACGGTAAGCCATTGATGCATTACCATAAAATGCATTTATTTGGTTTTTCCGGCTTGGGCGAGCGCTATGCCGAAGCCGACACCATCAGTGCGGGCAACGAAATACCTGATTGGCAGGTGGACGGGCTGAACGTGGCCGCAGGCGTGTGCTACGATTTACGCTTTCCCGAATTTTTCCGCATGCAGGCACCGTTTGACGTATTGTTGCTGCCGGCCGCGTTTACCTATACCACCGGCGAAGCGCATTGGGAATTGTTGTTGCGCACGCGGGCGGTAGAGAATCAGTGTTACGTCGTGGCTTCGGCGCAGGGCGGCAGGCACGAAAGCGGGCGGCGCACCTTCGGCCACAGCATGATTATCGATCCGTGGGGCGAGGTGTTGGCAGTCTTGCCCGAAGGTGAGGGCGTGGTCGTGGCAGATTTGGACGCAAGCCGTCTGAACAGCGTGCGCACACGTTTACCGGCGCTGCGACACCGTTTGCTGTAATACAAAAATCCCAAGCCGTTTGAAGCCATATTCGGACGGCCTGTTTCCCGATATAATCTTGTGCATGAAACCAAAACCCGTCCGCATTTTAGGCATTGATCCCGGCAGCCGTGTCACCGGCTTTGGCGTGATTGACGTGTACGGCCGCGAACACAGCTATGTCGCCTCCGGCTGCATCAAAACCATTCCCGGTGATGAATTGGCCGGCCGCATCGGCGTGATTTGCGAGCATATCAACGAAATCATCGACGTGTACCGACCTAACCAAACCGCCATCGAACAAGTGTTTGTCAACGTCAATGCGGCGGCGACGCTGATGCTCGGGCAGGCACGCGGGGCGGCGGTTGCGACCATGGTGATTCGGGGTTTGCCCGTGTACGAATACACCGCCCTACAAGTCAAACAGGCCGTGGTCGGGCAGGGGAAGGCCGCCAAAGAACAGGTGCAGCACATGGTGGTTCGGATGCTCGGTTTGTCGGGCACGCCGCAAGCCGATGCGGCCGACGGTTTGGCCGTGGCGCTGACCCATGCTTTGCGCAATCACGGTTTGGCCAATCAAATCAACCGTAACGGTTTGCAGATTAAAGGTGGGCGTTTTCATGGATGATGCCGTCTGAACTGCCTGTAAAACAAGCGGACTGGAAGTTTGGGTTGAACGATGATGTTCCGAAGCTGAAAGAGCAGCCCTTCCCCCAATCTGCTCCTGCCGGACGGGAAAGGGGATAAATACCCGTAGATTCAAAAAAACAAGCCGTCTGAAAGCGGCAAAGGCCGTCTGAAATCAAGTCAAAAATTTCAGACGGCCTTTGCTGTTATAATAATGTCCTTTCACACTCGGGTCTTCCGAACAATGAAATTTGCTTTTTTTATTCTGTATCTGGTGCAGCTCCTCCCCTTCAAGCTGATACACAAAATCTGCGATGCAGTGGGTTGGCTGGCTTATTACGCCGTCAAACCGCGCCGTAAAGTCGGGCAGGCCAATCTGAAGAAATGCTTTCCCGAGTGGAGCAGAGAAAAGCGCGAAGCAGTGTTGAAACGTCATTTTCAGCATATGGCAAAACTGATGTTTGAATACGGCCTGTATTGGTATGCGCCTGCCGAACGGCTGCGCAGTTTGGTGCGTTATGAAAACAAACATTATCTGGACGATGCGCTGGCAGCGGGCGAAAAAGTGATTTTGCTTTATCCGCACTTTACCGCGTTTGAAATGGCGGTGTATACGCTGAATCAGGATGTGCCGCTGACCAGCATGTATTCGCATCAGAAAAACAAAGCAATGGACGAGCAGATTCTGAAAGGCCGCCACCGTTACGATAAGGTATTTTTGATTAGCCGAACGGAAGGCTTACGTGCGATTATCAAGCATTTGCGCAAAAGCGATGCGCCGTTTCTTTATCTGCCCGATCAGGATTTCGGCCAAAACGATTCGATTTTTGTCGATTTTTTCGGCCTCCCCACTGCCACCATCACCGGTTTGAGCCGTATTGCCGGCATGGCGAAGGCCAAAGTGATTCCGGCGGTTCCGTTTCGAGAGGCGGACGATACCGTAACCTTGCGCTTTTACGCCCCGTGGGAAAACTTTCCCGGTGGCGATGTGGTGGCAGACACACAGCGTATGAATGATTTTATCGAAGCGCGCGCCCGTGAAATCCCCGAGCAGTATTTTTGGTTGCATAAGCGTTTTAAGACACGTCCGGAAGGAGAAACAGGGTTTTATTGATTACATGAAGTTACAAATTTTGTTTCTGTTTGATTAAACACCATATCAAGATTTATCCCTGTGAAATGGTATGTAAGAAAAATGCTTTCCCTTATTTTAAAACAAAATTAGTCGTCTGAAGCTGCCTGAACATTTTGTTTAAATGGCTGGTGGTATTTAAATTTCATGTGAGGTGAATATTTCGTTAATATATTGAATTTAATATCATTTAAAAACGGCAGCTTATTTAAATTTTAACTAAATTTAAATAAGCTGCCGTTTTTTTTGTAAGGCTTTAAATTTCAAAAAATAAAAAATAAATATTTTATATTTTTAAAATTGATTGTTAAAAATATATTTTAAATTTATAGTTAATTTGAATATAGATGATGCTTTTGAGGGTAAAAGCGAATTTTTCAAAAAAATACTTGGCAATTCTGTAAAAAACGCGTATATTTCACTACATACAGTTACATTATACTCAGCCAAACGGATTTTTGAATGTCGCCAAGTTCCCTAACAAGCGTTTGATTGGTATGATTTCTGCCGATAAAACAACTGTTTGTTAATGCGGAGTTGATCGGTATTAATAAAGCCGCAGGCGAGGGGCTGTATTGTTTTTAAAGCGTAAATCTCTGATTTGAGGTACTGGGGCAATCCTGTGGGGGTTGCCTCTTTTTTTATCCGCGGCTTCGTGTAACAATGCCCATATCCTGACCGAAGGAGCATGCCATGACCCCGATTCTCGCTTTTGATATTGAAACTATCCCCGATGTAAACGGTATCCGCCTGCTTTATGATTTGCCGCAAAGCGTATCCGAGGACGAAGCGGTGTTGTTCGCCCGACAGAAACGGCGCGCGCAAAACGGTAGTGATTTCATGCAGCACCATCTGCATCAGGTGGTGGCGATTTCGTGCTGTATGCGGTGGGGGAGCGAAAAAATCCATGTCGGTACCATCGGCGAAATTGGCGACAGCGAAGAAACCGTTATTGCCAAGTTTTTCGAATTGGTTGAAAACCATACACCTCAGCTTGTAAGTTGGAACGGCGGCGGTTTCGATTTGCCGGTATTACACTACCGCGCCATGATACACGGCATTGCCGCCGCGCGTTATTGGGATATGGGCGAGGGTGATTTTGGCGACAGCCGCGATTTTAAGTGGAACAACTACATCAGCCGCTACCATAACCGCCATTGCGATTTGATGGATTTGCTCGCGCTGTATCAGCCGCGTGCCAATGTGCCGCTGGACGACATGGCGAAATTGTGCGGCTTTCCCGGTAAATTGGGTATGGACGGCAGCAAAGTGTGGGAAGCGTATTACCAAGGCCGTCTGAAAGACATCCGCGAGTATTGCGAAACTGATGCCGCCAACACCTATTTGATGTATCTGCGTTTCCGCCTGATGAGTGGTGCTTTGGACAGCGACGAATACGAAGTCGAAGTAAAACGTTTGAAAAACTATCTCAAAGAGCAGGCGGTGGGTAAAGTGCATTGGCAGGAATTTGTCGGACAGTGGCGTTAAATATTCCGGGGCTGACGCAGATTAGCCCCAAACACCACACCATTCCCGCAGCATTTCAAGCTGCCCGGACGGTGCGCCAAAGTTAAAGCGGAACCCGCATCCTTTCAAGGGTAGAGGGAAAGGTTTACGCTCAATCCTCCTTGTATTTGCGCAAGACGCACTTCGCCCGGTTCCAACAATTTCCAATGCCGCCGATAGGGTTTTGACAGTCTGCAAAAAGCTGTGAACGGTTGATACGCTGATGCGCGAACCTGCCCGCATCAAGCACGTCACAGCCCCTGTCACTACCGGCATAAACAATGCTGTCAGGTGTTGTTTGCTGTTTGATAACCGGAAATAAGGCATCCTTCCCGTTATCCCCCGCAACGGCGGTACCAACCTTTCCCTGCCGCTTTAAGGTGCCGCGCGTCCGCGTTTGCCCTTACGCCGACCGCCGAAATAACCCCTGTCCGGCCCAGTGGGGCCTCTGAAAACCCCGCCAGCTTCCTGCGCCAAATGACAGACAGCCACTTGGCGGGTTTTGCGGTAGGACAACATAGCCCAACCGGGTTGGATACCCAGAATATCAGCGGCTGCACGGGCTGTGGCTTCCGGTACGAAAAACCGGAGGAGTTTTCTTTGGGTATTCTTTGTTAATTTGCAATTGGTTATCTTTATTTTTACAGTCTGACATGACTGCTAGTTCTACTTCAGCCTCTAATTTTTTTACTATAGGTCGTTGGATATGGAAAAAAGCCCACTTAGATGACTGAAGTCAGCTTTTTTGATTTTGATTAGGGTTTTGCAAAGGATTCAGGTCGTCTGAACAATCCTATTCGGACGGCTTGGTCCGAAGGTAGGTTGGCACGTCTATGTTATTTACGCCAGCAAATACAAGCTGAAAAGCGCCACACCTAAACCTGCCTCCAAGCCGTTGAATGTAAGCAACTTAAACCGGAGTGAAGAAAAAACACCCTAAAAAATCAGGGTGTGCATTGTTACAATGTTATAAAATGTAAAGTTTATTGATGGTGCAACATACTATTTTTCTGATTGAATAATCGAACCATTAAACCAACGGTGCCAGCAGTTTCTCAAATGCTTCTTCAAACTGTTTCAAACCGTCTTCCTGCAAACGGGTGGACAAGGCTTCGACATCGATACCTAAAGCAGCAACTTCTGCCAGCTGTGCCTGCGCTTCTTCAGTACCTTCTGTCAAAGTCGCTTTGGCGGTGCCGTGGTCGATAAAAGCTTTCAAAGTGGCATCCGGTACGGTATTGACGGTATCGGCACCAATCAGGCTGTCCACATACAGCGTATCTGGATAAGCCGGATTTTTCACACCGGTAGAGGCCCATAGTAATTGCACGCGGTTGGCATCTTTGGCGGCGAGTTCGGTAAATTCCGCGCTGCCGAAGAATTGTTCCCAATCCTGATAGGCGGTTTTGGCCAAAGCGATGGCAATTTTTCCTTGCAGATGCTCGGGCAAGGTCTCATCCAAAGCAGCATCGACGCGTGAAATGAAGAAGCTGGCGACCACTTGAATCTGATCGGCCGGCAAACCGGCGGCTACGCGTTTGGCAATACCGCGTAGGTAGGCGGCGTAGGCTTTCAGTGTTTGCGTGCGGGAAAACAGCAAGGTCAGGTTAATCGACAGGCCGTCTGAAACCAATTGCTCCAGTGCTTCGATACCGGCATCGGTGGCCGGCACTTTAATCATGACGTTTTTGCGGCTGATGGCATCGTGCAGGCGTTTGGCTTCGGTTACGGTACCGGCAGCATCTTTGGCCAATTCCGGTGCTACTTCCAAGCTCACGAAACCGGTTTTGCCGCCACTGGATTCATGTTCGGCCAGCAATACGTCACAAGCCGCCCGAACATCGGCAATGGCTAAGGTTTCATAACGTTGTTTCGGGCTTAAATCCTTTTGTTTCAAAGCAGCTACGTCATCGGCATACAGCCTGTCGCCGGCGAAGGCTTTTTGGAAAATCGCCGGATTGGAAGTTATACCGCATACGCCCTGTTTGGTCATTTCTGCCAGTTCGCCGCTTTGTACCAGCGAACGCGACAAATTATCCAACCAGATTTGTTGGCCTAATGCTTTAACGTCCGATAAAATAGTCATCTCTGAATCCTTTTTTGTTGGGCGGGTTTATCTTTATGGTTTATCCTTGAATAAGGCGAAACCGATGGATTCCACTATACCTTGATTTACTGCCTTTGACCAGTATCATCCTTTGACGGACACGATGATGACCACAACAGAATCTTACTTACCTTGGGCGCGTGATGTGCTGCATATCGAAGCAGAAGGCTTGCACGAAATCGCCGATGAATTGGACGAAAATTTTGTCCAAGCCGCGGAAGTCTTGCTGCATTGCCAAGGCCGCGTGGTGATTATGGGCATGGGCAAGTCGGGGCACATCGCCCGCAAAATGGCGGCAACGATGGCCTCCACCGGCACGCCGGCTTTTTTTGTGCATCCGGCTGAAGCAGCACATGGCGATTTGGGTATGATTGTCGATGGAGACGTGGTGATGGCGGTGTCGAATTCTGGCGAGAGCGATGAAATTACAGCAATTATTCCGGCGTTAAAACGCAAAAACGTGACTTTAATCTGCATTACAGCTCGCCCCGCCTCGACCATGGCGTGTCATGCCGATATTCACATCACGGCTTCGGTGTCCAAAGAAGCTTGCCCGCTCGGTTTGGCACCGACTTCCAGTACCACTGCCGTGATGGCTTTGGGTGATGCGCTGGCGATTGTACTGCTTAAAGCGCGCGCGTTCACGCCCGATGATTTCGCGCTCAGCCATCCGGCCGGCAGCTTGGGCAAACGCCTGCTGCTGCGTGTGGCCGACATCATGCACAGCGGCGGCGAACTGCCTGCGGTGGTATGTGGCACATTACTTAAAGATGCGATTGTGCGCATGAGTGAAAAAGGGTTGGGCATGTTGGCCGTGACCGACGGACAAGGCCGTCTGAAAGGCGTGTTCACTGACGGAGATTTGCGCCGATTATTCCAACAACGCGATGATTTCAAAGGCTTGACGGTCAACGACATCATGCACGCCGAGCCGAAGACCATCACCGCCGGCAAGCTCGCCACCGAAGCCTTGAAACACATGCAGGCCAACCATATTAACGGCCTGTTGGTCACTGATTCAGACGGCCTGTTAATCGGCGCACTCAATATGCACGACTTGCTGATGGCGCGGATTGTGTAAGGCCGCAAATTGGAAGATAACATTACCCGTTTTGAAACAAATGGTGCCTCATATGAATCAAATTATTTATCAAAATCCGGCAAAGAGACTATTATTAATTTTGCAAAATGGGCAAAAAATCACCACTCAAAAAAATTGCTTAACAGTCTGGAGAGAAATTTTAGAAGCAGAAGATGATATTGGCGCACTTATCAAATTAGGCAAAGTAGCTTCATTACCAGATGAAATTGAATCCTTTCTCAACACATACGCCCCTGATTTGATTGATGATGGCTTTTATCACTGGAGTCGAACAATAAAAACGGCACTTATACGTCAAAATTTAAACGAAATGTGGGGCATTTTTTTGAATCGTATAGATGTGCATAGTATCAACTACTTGAAAATGACTGCGAATATAATAGAAATTTACAACTCTGGAAAAAAACCTCTTGATAAGGAGCAAACCGACGATTTAATTGAAAAATCAAACGGATTAATTGAGCTGATCAAACAAGAACCCAGCTTAAACGAAAATTCAAAATTACATCTGACGAAATATTTAAACAAACTGATTGAAGCACTGCATGAATACCATATAACCGGCAATCAAGAAATTTTTTACATACTTGAAGGATTGATGGGTCATAGTTTTATAGATGAAGACTACGCCAAAATTCTTAACGGACAGAGTGAAAATTCTCTAGGTAAAAAAATTGCCGATTTTATTTCTTTTACGGCTAACCTGATTTCAGTAACCGCAGGCGTTCCCATATTGGCCGAAGCCATCAAGACATTGTTAGAAGAAAAGTAAAATCATAACCCAAAGGTTTCAGACGGCCTTTATGCTAGAATAGGCCGTCTGAACAAGGAATCCGCCATGCAAACCCTATCCCCCGAGTTGCAGAAACGCGCCGCACAAATCAAACTGTTGATTTTAGATGTTGACGGCGTGCTGACCGACGGCCATATTTACATCCGCGATACCGGAGAAGAAATCAAACCCTTCCACACGCTCGACGGCCACGGCATCAAAATGCTGGCAGCAAGCGGCGTTCAGGCGGCCATCATCACCGGTCGCGATGCACTGTCAGTCGGGATCCGCGTGCGACAATTGGGTATTGCTTATTATTTTAAAGGTATTCAAGATAAGCGTGCGGCCTATGCACAATTACTCGAACAAGCCGGTGTGGCGGAACACGAATGCGCGTTTGTCGGTGACGATGTAGTCGATTTGCCGGTGATGGTGCGCTGCGGTTTGCCGGCGGCGGTTCCCGAAGCGCATTGGTTTACCCGCGAACACGCGGCTTATATTACGCAACATCCTGCCGGAAAAGGCGCGGTGCGTGAAGTGTGCGATTTGATTATGCAGGCGCAAGGCACTTTGCAACCTGCTTTAGACGAGTATATTAAATGAAAATAAGATGGCAACACGGTCTCGCCTTTCCTTTGATTCTGGCCGTCGCGCTCGGCGGCCTGTCGGCTTTGCTCGGCCGCATCAGCGAGATTCAAACCGAAGCAGTGCACCTTAATCCCGACGAGCCTCAATATTGGATGGGCGGCATGGAAGGCAAGCGTTTCGATAAAGCAGGCCGTCTGCAAGAACATTTTGTCGCTACCCAAGCCTTCCAACTGCCCGACAGCAAAGACATACATTTCCGCTCGCCCAAATTGGACGTGCATCAAGAAGGCAAACCAGCCTATCAGGTCGAAGGCAAAGAGGGGCTGTATAACACCGACACGCGCGTCGCCGTGTTCCAAAAAGAAGTCTTGCTGACTAAACCGGCCGATGCCACTCACCCCGCAGGCACGGTCAAAACCGAATTTATCCATGTCGACACCAAAGCCCGGTTTGCACAAACCGAACACCCGGTCGAATTTGCATACGGCCAATCCCACGGTTCTTCTGTCGGGATGACTTACGACCACACCAAAAGTTTATTCAATTTCCCATCAAAAGTGAAAGCCACGATTTATCATGCCAAAAATCTTTAAAGCCGCCACACTGTCCGCCCTGATCATCAACGTGCCTGCTTTCGCGCTGCAAAGCGACAGCAGCCAACCGATTCAAGTCGAAGCAGATCAAGGCTCGCTCGACCAAGCCAACCAAACCACCACTTTCAGCGGCAACGTCATCATCAAACAAGGCACGCTGAACATCAATGCCGCCAACGTGACTGTATCGCGCAACAGCAAAGGCGAGCAACTGGTGAAGGCCAACGGTTTGCCGGTGCGGTTCAGCCAACAGCTCGACGGCAATAAAGGAATAATCAACGGTCAAGGCAACCAAGTCGAATACGCCTCGGCCACTGGCTTGGTGAAACTCACCGGCAATGCGAAAGTCCGACGTGGTGGCGATATCGCCCAAGGCGCAATCATTACCTACAATATGCGTACCGAGACCTACACCATTCATAGCGGCTCGAAACAGGCCGGCGTGAAATCACCGGCCAAATCCGGCCGCGTGAGCGTGGTGATTCAACCGACTTCGACCAAAAAATAAGCCCGATGCCGTCTGAAACCGACTGTAGACAAAAGCCTTTCAGACGGCCTGCCTAACCTTTATTTATTCCGCTTAAAGAACAGATTATGACTGCACAAGCCAGCCGCCTTGTCGCCCAAGGCCTGCAAAAAAGTTTCAAAAAACGCCAAGTCGTGAAAGATTTCTCGCTCGAAATCGAAAGCGGCGAAGTGGTCGGCCTGCTCGGCCCCAACGGCGCGGGCAAAACCACCAGCTTTTATATGATTGTCGGCCTGATTGCCGCCGACGGCGGCAGCGTTACCCTCGACGGCCAAGAATTGCGCCACCTGCCGATACACGAACGCGCACGCTTGGGCGTGGGTTATTTGCCGCAAGAAGCGTCGATTTTCCGCAAGATGACGGTGGAACAAAACATCCGCGCCATTTTGGAAATCAGCCTGAAAGACAAAAGCGGCATTGGCAGCGGAATCGACAAACTCTTGGCTGATTTAAACATCGAGCGTTTGCGCCACAGCCCTGCGCCGTCTTTATCGGGAGGGGAGCGCCGCCGCGTGGAAATCGCCCGTGTTTTGGCGATGGAGCCGCGTTTCATTTTGTTGGACGAACCCTTTGCCGGTGTCGATCCTCTGGCAGTTATCGATATTCAGAAAATCATCGAATTCCTCAAATTACGCGGCATCGGTGTGCTGATTACCGACCACAACGTTCGCGAAACCTTAAGCATCTGCGACCGTGCCTACATCATTAGCGAAGGAACGGTCCTGGCCTCTGGCCAACCGGATGATTTGGTCAACGACGAAAAAGTACGTGCGGTTTATTTGGGCGAAAACTTCAAATACTGATGCGCAGTTCGAGCCCTAAACGCGCCGTTTCTTTGATCAAAATTAAAAGAGGCCGTCTGAAAAATAGTAACCGCACGCATTTTGTGTTAGCTTATTTCAGACAGCCTTTCAGATAAACCCCGGCAGCATAGGCCGGCATACTGGAAACAATAAAACACAAAACGTAACTTACTTATCCTATGAATCCCAATTTCGGCTTAAAACACAAGCAAACCCAACAGCTCAATCAAAGGCTGCAACAAGCCTTACGCGTGTTGCAGATGTCCAATCAGGAAATCGAACACGAAGTGGAAGACTGGCTGCAAGACAACCCTTTGCTCGAACGCTCCGAAGCCGATGAGTTTGCCGATGCCGAATTTAACGGCAGCATTTCCGCCGCCTTGCCGCGCAGCAACCAAATCAACGGCGACGATGCCGAAAACGCTTGGTTCAATGTGGCCGAAGAAGATTTCAACGCTTATCTGCATGCACAAGTGTGCGAACACCCAATCTCTAAAGCCGAAGCCGCACACATTCATATCCTGATTGACTTTCTCGACGAACAAGGCTATTTCACCGACAGCCTGTCAGAAGTTATCGACCATACGCCGCTGGATTGGATGCTCGATGAAGACGATTTACAAAACGCACTCGACATCCTGCAAACCTTCGACCCACCAGGCGTGGCCGCCACCGGCATCACCGAATCGCTCCTGCTCCAACTCATGCGCCTACCCGCTTCGCCCGAACGCCAATTGGCCGGCCATCTGATTCAAAATTCGTTTGAAGATTTGGGCAAAAACCGCCAACAAAATATTCTGCGTTTTCAAAAAACGTATCCCGAATCCACGCCGGAAACCATACAAGCAGCCTTGGATTTGATTGCCTCACTCAATCCTTATCCGGCTTACGGCTTTGCTTCCTCCGAGCCGACTGCTTATATCCAGCCCGATGTATGGGTCAAGGAAACCGCCGAAGGTTGGAAAGTCACCGGCAACGAAGCCGCCTGGCCGAAAATCCAAATCAACCGCGAATATGCCGAACTGTTTAAAGAAGGGGAAAACAGTTCGCCGGAATGGAAAGAGAAGCTCCATGAAGCGCGCCAAAAAATCGACAGCTTGGAATTACGCAAAAACACGGTTCTTCGTTTGGCAGAATACATCGTTGAGCGGCAGGAGGATTTTTTCATCTTCGGCGAAATCGGCTTGGTGCCCATGATGCTCAAAGATGCCGCCGTCGAATTGGATCTGGCCGAATCAACCATTTCAAGGGCAGTCAACCAAAAATATTTAGCTTGCCCTCGCGGTTTATTTACGTTACGCTATTTCTTCACACAGGCAGTCAGCACCGACAGCGACAACGAGGGCGTAAGCCAAGGTGCGGTCAAAGCCCTTATCAAGCAGTTGATTGGCAGCGAAAACGCACAAAAGCCGCATTCTGATCAAGCCTTGGTGCAGCTCCTAGAACAACAAGGCGTTGAAATTGCCCGTCGCACTGTTGCCAAATACAGGGAATCGCTCGATATTCCGCCTGCGCATAAGCGTAAGCTTATCGGCTGAACATAAGATTTTATGTCCGCCACGTTGGCGGATTTACCCACCGAAGGAGTTGTATTATGAACCTGAAAATTACCGGTCTGAATTTTGATGTTACCGAAGCGATTAAAAACTATGTACCTGACAAATTGGAACGCATCAACCGCCATGCCGCCAATGTGATTTCCGTGGCCATTACCCTCTCGGTTGAAAAAGTGAATCATAAGGCTGAAGCCGACTTGCACTTGGCCGGTAAGGATTTACACGTTGAAGCGGTCGGACAGGATATGTATGCCGCAATTGACGTGTTGATGGACAAATTAGACCGCGCGGTATTGAAACACAAAGAAAAAAGCAACGATGCCCGTGCGCCGCGCCCTGCGGATGTCATCGGCAACGAACAACAATAAGCGGCATAATAAAAATGCCGTCTGAACAATGATCTGCACCCAAAAAGTTGGATGACAGCTCCAACCGACTAAGGTGCAGATTTTTTATGACTAAATATACCCAAGCATTTAAACAACAAGTCGTTGAACATTACTTTCACCATCATCAATCTATCAGTAAAGCATCAAAAGACTTTCAAGTCGCTCAACGTACTATTCTTCGATAGGTTGCACAAGATTAACATTCCAGTTCTAGTGGCTTATTGGTATTGCATACTACACAAAAATACACGATAGAAAACAAACTTAAAACCATTGGGTACGTTAAGCAAAAACGATTGATTCCAGACAAAATCGCATTAGTGTTAGACGTATCAAACACCAGTGTCTTTTATCAATGGTTACAAGGTTTCAAAGAATTTGGAATCAACGGACTTATCGATAAACCTAAAGGTCGAAAAACTGTGAATAAACCTAAGAAACCGAAAAAACAGGCTAATACATTAACACGTTTGGGCATATTAGAATAAGAGAATCTGTGTTTGCGCGCGGAGATTGCCATCCTATAAAGAGCTGATGGGGTTATCCCTAAGGGCTGAAGCCGAAAAGCAGGGATTGTTAAAACCTCAAGTAATGATTTCTCGCTGAATTTATTGTTAAATATTATTGTATTAGCACAGCACTTACTTTTACCGCCAACAGCCTAAGACAGATAAAGAAGCCGGTTGAAAGGCTGAAACCCGCCAAATCAAACAAGAAATCCGCAGTATGGTTATCACCGTATGAGGCGTATGTATAGGACAGAAAAGGTGTCAATCCTCTGCCAAGTTAGAGAAATAATCCTTAATAAACCCAATCCTGTTTGCCTTTCTCATGCCTTGACGATACCTTAATTTCTGCTTCAAGCCTGTAAAGCAGCC
>NZ_PXYY01000062.1 GCF_003013245.1 Neisseria iguanae | reverse complement strand
GTCATGGCGCAGCAAACGGCCGCTCCTGTCTGCCTGTTTCCGCTGCCCCGGAACCGTACGCAAACCGATTTATACGACCAATGCGGCAGAGGCGGTACACCGCCAGTTTCGGAAGCTGGCCAAAACCCAAGGCGCATTCCCCAATGAAACCGGCCTGCTGAAGCTTTTATATGGCGGTATCGGTAAGGCTTCGGGGAAATGGGCGATGCCGATTGCAAACCGGGGGCAGACGCTCCCGCAGTTGGCGGTTTGTTTTGACGGCCGGCCGGACGGCATTATCCGGTTGCAGAATTCAAACTGACACAGGATTTTGAACGGCCTCTCACAAGCAGCAGCTACCGAAGCGCAGCTTCTTGCTGAACACCAATTCATGTGTTTTTTGTTTGATGACCAGAATATTGGTGGCATCTTCCAAGGCACGGATGCTGTGGACTTCGTTCGGCTCAAGGCGCACTACCTGCAAGCCCTGCGTATCAAGTGTGTTTTCTGGGGTGGTGATTTGTGCGCTGCCGTTTAATACCAGCAGCAGAACAATCGCATCGGTTTCGTAAGCCGGGAGTTCATTGTTTTTCTGCAATGAAAGTTGCACGATTTCTTGGTCGTTGTCACTGGCAATCACGCCGCCGAGCAGGGTTTTGGGGTCGATGGTATATTGTTTCATGGTTTATCCTGAAGCGTAAAATGCATTATCATGGAGGATTATCTTTAAAATTAGAACAGTTGGCACGCCTTGCCTGACTGTCTGTGGCTCGCTGTCTCGTCCTGCTTTGAACTTAATCCGCTATAGTATAATCATTTTATTTTATTTCCATATTAAAAATTCAGACGGCCTTTGACATAAAACAAAGCCGCCTGAAAATTTTTCAGACGGCCGGATGCGTCATTTCATTCAAACAAAACCTGTTTCGATATTCATAAACCCATCGCATGCTTAATCAAGCAGTTTTTCAGAAAAGGGGCGGCATCAACCCAATCCAAGCCAGTGTTGCGCAGCCAAGACAAGGCGGGCAGGGTATTGCCGGCAAACAGGCGGAACAAACCGTCGCAGCCATACTGCATGGTGCGCACAGGTTCGAGACGGTTTTGCGCAAAGCGTTTTAAGAATTGATATGCGCCGATGTCAGCTACGCCTTGGCTGAGCTTTTGCAGCTCGAGTACATCGCCGAAACCCAAATTCACGCCTTGTCCGGCCAGGGGGTGGATGGTATGCGCGGCATCGCCTGCCAGCAATACGCGTTGGGCAAACGTGGTTTCGGGGCGGCGCAAAATCAGGTTGAAGGAACACGCAGGCGAGAGCGGAGAGAGCCTGCCCAATACGCTTTCTCCTTGTGCGGTGACAGCAGCAGCCAAGTCTTCGGGGTTGAGGGCAGTGAGTTTTTGCGGCTCTGCCGTGCTCCACACCACGGAAATTTTATGGTCGGGCAACGGCAGATAAGCCAGCACTTCGCCGTTTTTAAACCATTGAAACGCCGTCCCGTGATGGTCTTTTTCGGTGATGAAGTTGGCGACGACGCCGTGATGGCCGTAAGGATTTTCACGCACTTCAATGCCTGCCTGCGTGCGTACCCAAGAATGGGCACCGTCCGCACCGATGATTAATTTGGCCCGCACGGTGCCGCCGCCGTTTTCCAAGCGCACAGAAGCTGTCTGGATATCGGTTTCCAGTTCGACTGCTTTTTGCGTGATGACCGGGATCTCAAGCGCATGGATTTGCTGCCACAATCCGGCCAGCAGCCAACGGTTTTCTGCAATCGCAGTCAGGCGGGGGGTAGGAATATCGGCGGCTTTGAATTCGATGCGGCCTCCGCCGTCACTGCGTACGTCCATGACGGAAACCGGCTGGATACGGTTTTCAGACGGCCATGCATCCAGCGATTGCAATAAAGCCTGATTGGCCGGGCTGATGGCGAAAATACGCGCATCCCAGCCTGATTCCAAGCGGCTTAAATCGGTTTCTGCAGGGCGGATTTCCAGCAGGGCAACATCGCGGCCTTGGCGTTTGAGTGCCACAGCCGCCGCCGCGCCGACCAATCCGCCGCCAATAATCAGAATCTCGTGTTTAATCATGGCATGGTTTTCTTAAAGATGGATATGCTGCGGATTATAGCCTGTTTCAAGCAGCCCCGCTCACACAACAGGCCGTCTGAAACATAGACAAATTACGCATCACGCATTTACAATCGCATTGATTATCACTCGGGGTAACGGCATGAATATTTTGATTTGCAACGATGACGGTTATTTGGCGCAAGGTATCGCGATTTTGGCGCGGGTGGCGGCGGAGTTTGCCAACGTGCGCGTTGTTGCGCCCGAGCGTGACCGCAGCGGTGTGAGCAACTCGTTAACGCTCGACCGTCCGCTGCGCATTCGTCATGCAGAAAACGGTTTTTATTATGTGAGCGGCACGCCGACCGACTGCATCCATCTCGGCTTGTACGCGCTGCCTGAGTTCCGGCCCGATTTGGTGCTTTCCGGCATCAACAACGGTGCCAATATGGGTGACGACACGCTTTATTCGGGTACGGTTGCGGCAGCCACTGAGGCTTATTTGATGGGCATTCCGGCGGTGGCGATTTCATTAAACGACTTTAGCGGTCGCTATTGGGAAACCGCAGAAAAAGCTGCTTGGCTGCTGCTTGAGCATCTGCTGAAAAATCCGCCGCAAAGGCCGATATTGTGGAACATTAATATCCCTGCCGTCGCGTCGGAAGACATCCAAGGCATTAAAATCACGCGCTTGGGGCGGCGCCACCATGCGCAGAGTATTGTGCCGGTGAAGAATCCGCGCGGCGAGCCGGTTTACTGGATAGGACCTGTCGGCGATATTTCCGACAGAGAAGAAGGCACAGACTTCGGTGAATGCGAAGCCGGATTCATCACGGTCACACCTTTGCAAATTGATTTGACTGCGCATGAAGAATTGGGCGGTGTCAGCGGATTTTGGCAACATGCCCGACATACAATACCAATCAAATGAATCATGAAAAAGCGGTCTGAAATATTGCTAAAACTAAAATTTTCAGACGGTATCAAGAATAAAGCAGCATAAAAACAGACAACTAGGCTGAGTAAAAAGAGCCGCTTCAATCAGATTGGTTTGTCATTTTAACCATACAACACTTGAGAACGGGACATATTTTGATTATGATATGCCCCAACCGCAATAAAAAACCCAAACGAAGGTCATCCATATGTTGAAAAAAACCGCATTATATGCCGGCTCGGCTGCTTTGGCGCTCTTCCTGAGCGCATGCGCCAGCCAGCAACCTGCACCCGTTGTCGCCGGTACGTCTTCTACCGGCCCGACTTCAACAGCAACCAATCCATACGGCGCAACCCCATATGATCCGAATGCGGCTTCTCCCGCGGCTGCTGATGCGCCCTACGTCCCCCCGGCCATGCCAACCGTTTCCGCACCTGCCCACACCGGCCCGACCGGAGGGACATATGTGCCTTCTTACGCACCGGTTGACGTGAATGCGGCAACACATACCGTGGTGCGCGGTGATACCGTCTATAATATTTCCAAGCGTTACGGCATCGACCAAAACGACTTGCGTTCATGGAATAACTTGGCCGACAACACTATCGGCGTAGGTCAAGTCCTGCGTGTGAAACCGGCAGGTTATGTTGCACCGGCCACTGCCGCCATTACCACTGCGGCCGTCCCGGCACCAACCCCGGCTACTACGGCGACCGTATCAACCGGCAGCACCCGTACCGTAAGCGGCATCACTTGGCAGCGGCCGACTGTCGGTAAGGTGGTTACCGACTTTGGCGGCAACAACAAAGGCGTAGATATCTCCGGCAATGCCGGCCAACCTGTGGTTGCGGCTGCCGACGGTAAAGTCGTGTATGCCGGTTCGGGCTTACGAGGCTATGGCAACTTGGTAATTGTGCAGCACAATTCCACTTTCCTGACGGCATACGGTCACAACCAAAGCCTGATGGTCAACGAAGGTCAAACCGTGAAACGCGGTCAGATTATTGCCAAAATGGGCAGTACCGATGCTCCGCGCAACCAGTTGCATTTTGAAGTGCGCCAAAACGGTAAACCGGTTAATCCGACGGCATACGTACCGTTCTAAACCGAATTGATTCCATCTGATTCTGTATAAGGCCGTCTGAGCATGCATGTACATGACTCAGACGGCCTTTTTTAAAATTTTCTTTCTAAGGTGAAGCCATTGGGAGTATGGTATTTTTGATTGGACGAATGCCCAATTAAAACAAAATAATCAAAAGGAGAAATATTATGAACCGTATCACAGCCATGCAATTGGTGCGTGCCGTCATCAAGCGCTATCCGAGCCACGGTTATGATGGTTTAAATGCCGAAATTATCTCCAAATCCGCCAACATTTCTCCAAAACATACAAAGCGATGTTTTCTAACAAAGACGATTACATCAAAGTCATGGTACAAGAATTCAATGGCTGCTCGTATGGCAGTCGGGTATCGAAAGTGAATGTTGATGAAGGCGATGACGTCAAAGCGGACGATATGTTGGCGGAATTATCCCGACACCAGCTCAAGCCGTGTAGAAGAAGCGCTGGCAGCCGCACGCCGCCAACAAGAAGCAGTGACGCGTGCACAAGCTAATATTGATTCCGCCTGGCAGCAGCAACGTGTGGCGAAATTGGAATTGGATAACGCGCGTAAATTGCTGGCTGGCCAATTGGTTTCACGTTCGGAAGTAACCAAAAGCCAAACCGATTACGAGCGTGCCATCGCCGACATGAAAGTTGCTGAAGCCGCGCGCGATATGTTTTTGGCGGCATCTGTTCAAACTCCCGCGCGAAGATAAAATTACCATTTTTGTCTCTACCTGTTTTATGAGCAAAGCCGAACGCTGTGACTGTATTTCCTTTATGTACAAAGGCCGTATGATCGGTGTCGGTACGCCGGAAAAGGTGGCCTGCGGATAAAGTGCGCCTAAAGTGCGCCGGATTTGGAAGAAGCGTTTGTACGGTATTTGATTGAGGTGAAAACGAAACGGGCGAATGCAAACCGTTTCAGACAGCCTTTCTGCACAAACAAAAACTGAAAAGCCGCTGGCTTCTAATGATTCACCACCTGCCGAAACTGCCGCGCAATCAGCCGTACGCGTCATTGAGGCGGACAGTAAGACAAGCCGTCTGAAAACAAAACTTCTGCCCACCAACAAGCCGGTTCGGTTTCAGACGGCTTTAAAGCATATTCCGCACAAAATGGACATATTATCCCACCGGCTGCAGAAAACGGCATGCAAAACATGTCCGGTAAAGGCACAATGCTTTCTAAGCAGAATAATGATTTTGCTTCTGAAGAACATGTATCTATTATCTATGCCGTCTGAAATCCAAACGGCCGGCAAACAGGCCAAACCGCTCCCAGGCGGCCGTGATACCTGCAGGCCGTCTGAAAATCCAATCCATACGCGCGATACCGAATCTTTGAAATACTGGCCGGCAATTGTGTTGACCTTTACTCGGCGCGAAGCCAAGGAATTGATCCGTGAAAAAATCCGCTTGGTGTTTGCCGTGTTCGGACCGTTGATTATGCTGGTAGCGATGGCGTAGGGTGTATTGTTTGACGTGCAAAACCTGAAATTTGCCGTGTATGACCGCGATCAAACCAGCGAAAGCCACGAATCGGCGCCGGTTCGCATTATTGCATCGGGCCTCCGCTTTTCCAAAGCGAAGCCGATATTCGGGCGACCCTGCCAAGCGCCCGTGCGGTGATGGATATTCCGCATGGCTTCGGGTGCAGTGTAGTCCGCATTTTGTCGCAGGGAGTCGGATTTTATATGGATGGCGCCATGCCTGCTAACGCATCGAATATTTGGGGTTATGCGGCACGGTTGGTCAGAGCATACAGACGTACGAAAAATTGGATTTGCCGGAGAATCTGAATCTGTCTGCCGTGGACAGGCCGCGCATGCTGTATACCAAGATTTCAACAGCATCAACGCGATTACGCCGGGGCATGCTGGTCCTGATTATGGTGCCGGTGATGAGATGATGGCCGCGGTGGGTGTGCGCGAAAGAGATTGGTTTGATTGTCAATTTCTATGCGTTGCCGGCCGGTATGTCACAATATCTAATCGGCAAGCAACTGCCTTACGGCGATTATTTCAAAATACGGGCGGCACAAAGCTGCCTGAAAGTGGCGGACGTGACCATCAACACGCTGAAACGCCTGCAGCAATATGTGCAAGGCAGCTTCAAAGCCAGCCATGTCAGCAGCTATGAAATGAACGAAGTCTGCGTACAGCTGACTGTTGCCGAGGACAAACGTGCCGCCATTCAGGCCGAATATGCCGCTTATGTGCGAAATATTGCCGTGTTGTCGGGGAATGTGCAGCAAAAATTTGACTTGCGGCCATCGGACGTGGACGTATTGGCCAAGGCACCAAGCGGCCAAACGCCGCGGGGCATGCTGGCGCGCCGTCCCGATTTACGCGCCCGCGTCGCGAAAATGAATGCTTATGCTGTCAAACTCGCCAGCGTAAAAGCCGATTTGTTCCGCGTTTCAGCATCAATTTTATGGGACAGGGCACACGCATCGGCATTGACGGCAGCGATGCCTTGAAAGATTGGGCAAGCCTATTAAGCGTAGGCATTCAAATGCCGGTTTTCACCAATGGCCGCATTAAAGCCAATATCGCCGCCGCTGATGCCCGCCTTCAGGCGGCCTTGTTACAATATGACCAACAACTTTTAACCGCTTTGGGTGAAGCCGATAGCGCTTATCAAAGTGTTCATGCCATGCAGCAGCAAACCGCGTTAATGCAAACTGTCCGCCTTCAGGCGGTGCGGCATGCGCATAATACGGAAAAATTGTTCCGAAACGATTACAAAACCTTAGATCGTGCCCTGCGTACCCATTTGAATGAAAACCCGATGCAGGAAAACCTGATTCAGGCACGGCTTGCCCGTGCGCAAATGCTGGTGTCGCTTTATAAGGTATTGGGCGGAAGTCGGTTGGATCGTCTGAATCCATCAAGCCCGAATTCATGATTCAAACCGATAAACGCCGTCTGAATAGTCATTGGGAACAATTTTTCAGACGGCTTTTTTTGACAGCGTGTCATGTTTGTCACACATTGCAATGTTTACAATATTTAACGCAATAGAGAAATACTTAAAAAGCAGTCAAAAAAATTGATTTTGCTATTTTCAGACGGCCGTGCGGTAAAATCAAAATTACCTGATTTCATAAGCTTCTAGACATTTTGCCTTTTGATGACGGATTCAACTTTTTTGCAGCAAGGCTTGAATTCTCTGTATTACAGGCTGTCAAGAGGAAGAAATGTAAAAATCTTCAGGCCGTCTGAATCTTGCAAGCAATCTAAAAAAAGATGTTTTGTCAAGACTGGATGCCCGAATTGAAATACATTATATTGTGTACAGTAAGATTAATTTATACCGTATCTTGTGTTTTCAGCTAGGACTTTGACGATGAATGCAACCACTCACTTGCAGGTAACCAAACGCAATGGCCGCTTGGAGCCGATTGATTTAGACAAAATCCACCGTGTAGTCACTTGGGCTGCCGAAGGCTTGAGTAACGTATCCGTGTCGCAAGTCGAGCTGAAATCGCATATACAGTTCTACAACGGCATCCGTACCGACGACATTCACGAAACCATCATCAAAGCTGCTGCCGACCTGATTTCACAAGATTCGCCCGATTATCAATATTTGGCGGCGCGCTTGGCTATTTTTCATCTGCGCAAAATTGCTTATGGCGAATTCGAACCGCCGCATCTGTACGACCATGTTAAAAAGCTTACCGAAGCAGGTAAATACGACCGGCATATTCTAGAAGATTACAGCCGCGAAGAATTTGACAAACTCAATACCTGCATCGACCATTGCCGCGACATGACCTTCTCATACGCTGCTGTGAAGCAGTTGGAAGGCAAATACCTGGTGCAAAACCGCGTGACCCGCCAAATCTACGAAACACCGCAGTTTCTGTATATTTTGGTGGCGATGTGTCTGTTCAGCAAATACCCGAAAGCCACACGCTTGGATTATGTGAAGCGTTTTTACGATGCCGTTTCTACCTTCAAAGTATCGCTGCCGACACCGATTATGAGCGGCGTGCGTACACCGACACGCCAATTCTCAAGCTGCGTGTTGATTGAATGTGACGACAGCTTGGATTCCATCAACGCCACCACCAGCGCGATTGTAAAGTATGTTTCACAGCGCGCGGGCATCGGCATCAACGCCGGCCGTATCCGTGGTTTGGGCAGCGAAATCCGTGGCGGCGAAGCGCAGCATACCGGCTGTATTCCTTTTTTCAAAATGTTCCAAGCGGCGGTGAAATCCTGCTCGCAAGGCGGTGTACGCGGCGGTGCGGCGACCCTGTTCTACCCGATGTGGCACATCGAAGTGGAAAATCTGCTGGTATTGAAAAACAACCGCGGCGTGGAAGAAAACCGCGTGCGCCATTTGGATTACGGCGTGCAAATCAACAAATTGATGTACACCCGTCTGATTAAAGGCGGCAACATTACCTTGTTCTCGCCAAACGAAGTCCCGGGCTTGTACGACGCATTTTTTGCCGATCAAGACGAATTCGAGCGCCTTTACGCACAATACGAACAAGATCCGAATATCCGCAAACGCACCATTGCGGCAACAGAATTGTTCTCAACGCTGATGCAGGAGCGCGCCGGAACAGGCCGTATCTACATTCAAAACGTGGATCACTGCAACACCCACAGCCCGTTCGACCCGAATGTTGCGCCGGTGCGCCAGTCTAATCTGTGTTTGGAAATCGCATTGCCGACCAAGCCGCTGGACAACATCAACGACGAAAACGGCGAAATCGCCTTGTGTACCCTGTCTGCCTTCAACTTGGGCGCATTGAACCACTTGGACGAATTCGAAGAACTGGCCGACTTGACCGTCCGTGCCTTGGATGCTTTGCTGGATTATCAAGACTATCCGGTCAAAGCCGCTTACCATGCGACCATGAACCGCCGCACTTTGGGCATCGGCGTGATTAACTACGCCTACTATCTGGCGAAAAACGGCGTGAGATACAGTGATGATTCGGCCATCGCCTTAACCCACCGCACATTTGAAGCCATGCAGTATTACCTGCTGAAAGCTTCGGTGGATTTGGCCAAAGAATACGGCGCGTGTCCGTTGTTTAACGAAACCGTGTATTCGCAAGGCAAGCTGCCGATCGATACCTACAAAAAAGATCTGGATGCGATTTGCCAAGAGCCCCTGCATTACGATTGGGAAGCCTTACGCGCCGACATTGTCAAATACGGTCTGCGCAACTCAACCCTGACTGCGCTGATGCCGTCTGAAACCAGTTCGCAAATCGCCAACGCCACCAACGGCATCGAACCGCCGCGCGGTTTGGTCACTGTAAAAGCATCGAAAGACGGTATTTTAAAACAAGTCGTGCCGGAATTTGAAACCCTGAAAGACCAATATGAGCTTTTATGGCAAATGCCGGGCAACGACGGTTATCTGAAACTGGTCGGCATTATGCAGAAATTCGTTGACCAAGCGATTTCGGCCAACACCAGCTACGACCCGGGTAAATTCGAAGGCGGCAAAGTTTCCATGAAACAAATGCTGAAAGACCTGCTCACCGCCTATAAATACGGCGTGAAAACCCTGTATTACCATAACACCCGCGATGGTGCGGACGATACGCAGGCCGATATTCAAGACGACGGCTGCGCAGGCGGGGCGTGTAAGATTTAAGTTGCTCTTTAACCCGTTGTAGGGGAGGGTTTGATATCGTCCAGATTAAACACAACCGATTGTTTGTGGCAAGATTGATTTTTCAGACAGCCTATATATTTTAGGCTGTCTGAAGCCGTTAAAATCAGTTAAAATGTCGAAATTATTTTATTATTAACTGAGTCATTAAGAGTAACCCATGCTAGTGAAATCTGCCGATGACAAGAGTAGTCGTTTGGAGTTGTTGAAAAAATTAAAGGATGATGATTCGCTCAATAGCAGACAAAGAAAATGGGCGGAAGAGCAATATTGGGCATTAAAAACCGGTATTCAGGGAGAAAAGGAAGCAGCTTATTATCTGAATTCTATTCAGAATGATAATGAATATTCAGCTGTTTTTCATGATTTACGGATTGAGTTGGATGATGAAGTCGCCCAGATTGATCATCTTGTTGTGAATCATTTATTAGCCATATTGTACGAAACTAAAAATTTTAATGGAGATTTAACAATCAACGAGCAGGGAGAATTTTTGGTTCGTTATAAAAATGGTTTAGAACGTGGTATTCCTTCACCATTGGAGCAAAGTTATCGACATGAAAAGGTATTAAAAAAATTATTTGACATGCTGGGTATTAAATCCATTGTTGGCAATCCGCTACGGATAGTTCATGTCGTCTTGCTGTCTCCAAAATCGATTATCAATCGGCCGAATGCCGATAAATTTCCAACCCATAACATTATCAAAGCAGATGCCTTGAGACAGTGGCGTAAAGACTTCATGCAAAAAGAGTTTGGTGTCATGGGTTTTGCTTCATTAATGGGTAATATGCTGTTAAGGCCGGCATCCTTCTTAAAAACAACTGATAGAGCAATGCGGCAGCATACACAGGAAATTGCTGAAAAAATTTTAGGTTATCATGTTCCTGACCCTAATTTATTGAAATTACCAGATTTTATGAAGTCGGAAGATATCAATAAGTCAGAAGAAATTTCTCAAGATAGCAAACTGCTTTGCGCAAGTTGCCAAAAAAAAATCAGTCGGGCCGAATATAGCTTTTGTCAAAAAAATTCTGATCGTTTTGATGGAAAAAGCTATTGTCGGGAACATCAGCAGGCATTCCAAAATCAGCAGATTCAACCTGTAGTTGCAGAAGTAAAAACTCAGGCTGATACAGTTCAGGCTGTCTGTTGTGATTACCCTGGTTGTGGTGTAAAACTATCTGAAGCAGTAATTGATTTTTGCCGCAGTGAGGCCAATAAAAAATGGTTTGGCGGTAAACTTTATTGTGTGAAACATCAGAGAATGATTAATTACAGCCGAAAAAAATCGGCACAAAAATAAAAGAAGGCCGTTTGAAAAATCAGTATTCAGACAGCAATGTTAAGTTTATGATTGTTTTAAAAGAGTAAATCCCATGTCCTGCGAACACTTAGTCATGCAATACAGCACCTTCAGCAAAACCCAAAACGATGCGCTGAAAGAACCGATGTTTTTCGGCCAGCCGGTGAATGTGGCGCGTTATGACCAGCAGAAATATGAAATTTTTGAAAAACTGATTGAAAAACAACTGTCTTTCTTCTGGCGGCCGGAAGAAATTGACGTGTCGCGCGACCGTATCGACTACGGCAACCTGCCGGAGCACGAAAAACATATTTTCATCAGTAACCTGAAATACCAAACGTTGCTGGATTCTATTCAGGGACGCAGCCCTAATGTGGCGTTGCTGCCATTGGTGTCGATTCCGGAATTGGAAACCTGGATTGAAACCTGGAGTTTCAGCGAAACCATCCACTCGCGCAGCTATACCCACATTATCCGCAATATCGTCAATGACCCGTCGGTTGTGTTTGATGATATTGTGCAAAACCAATATATTATCGCGCGGGCAGAAGATATTGCCTGCTATTACGATGATTTGATTGAATATACCCAGTATTACAACCTGTTGGGCGAAGGCCGGTATCAGGTAAACGGTAAAACTGTCACCGTCAGCCTGCGCGAGTTAAAGAAAAAGCTGTATCTGTGTCTGATGTGTGTGAACGTGTTGGAAGCCATCCGCTTCTACGTTTCGTTTGCCTGCTCGTTTGCCTTTGCCGAGCGCGAACTGATGGAAGGCAATGCCAAAATCATCAAGCTTATTGCGCGGGACGAAGCGCTGCATTTGACCAGTACGCAGCACATGCTGAACTTAATGCGTGCCGGTGCCGATGATCCGGAAATGGCGCGAATTGCCGCCGAATTGGAAAACGATTGTTTTGAGTTGTTCAAAAAAGCAGCCGAGCAGGAAAAAGAGTGGGCGGCTTATCTGTTTAAAGATGGCTCGATGATTGGCCTGAATAAAGAAATTTTGGGTCAGTACGTAGAATACATCACCAACCTGCGCATGCAGGCAGTGGGCTTGAAGCCGGCATTTGAAGGCGCGAGCCAAAACCCGATTCCGTGGATTAACGCGTGGCTGTCGTCCGACAATGTACAGGTCGCACCACAAGAAGTTGAAATTTCTTCTTACCTGATCGGTCAAATCGATTCGGAAGTCAACGCCGCCGATTTAGGTGATTTCGAGCTGTAATATCCAACTTCCAAAAGGCCGCCGGATTGATATTTTTCCCTTTCAGACGGCCTTTTTGTCACACTATGGCCATCATCAGTACACACGATAAAATTTTCGAGCTGCAAAACGGCGAAACCTTGTTGGAAGGGCTGGAGCGTACGGGTCACGAGGTCGAATATCAATGCCGCAGCGGCTATTGCGGTTCATGCCGTCTGAAAATTATCAGCGGCAGGGTCGGCTATGACGATTATCCGCTGGCCTTTATCACGCCGGGCGAAATCCTGCCGTGTTGCTGCCGGGTAACGGAGGACATTACGCTTGACTGCAGTACCAAAGCCCGCGAGCCTGATTTGTTTGAGGTGGATTTATTTGAAAAAGAGTAAAGAAAATCAACAGACTGGAGACTTTTCCAAAATCCCTAAAACCCTCTAAATTCCTTTGAAGCCAAATTTAGAGGGTTTTAGGGATTTTGGAAAGGGTGATGCTATTTGGTAACCATGGTAACCTTTTGTGGTGTTTGAAGAGCGTTTTGCAACGGTCTCGGCCTGTTTGTTTAATGTTTAAAACTTCAACACTTGGCCGTTGCTTGGCACATGTACGCGCGAACCTAAGCGGTTGGTTTTCACATATTTGCGCATGTCGTTGCTGCTGATGGTGCCGTGGTTGACTGAATCCATGTGTACGGTGATGATTTGGGCATTGGGAGCTGCTTGATATGCTTTGCTTACATCAGCGGTACCCATGATAATGCCTTGCGGAATACCTTCAATTCGCGCATAGCCAGTGTTCATTACAATGATTTCAGGTTTGAATTTTGCCAAAGCATGATCGACGTGGTAGTTCCACAAAGTGTCGCCCACTACATACAAGGTTTTCTCGCCTTGGGCTTGAAATACTACACCCATCGCATCACCCAGCATTTCCGCCAATTGTGGGTTGGCATACATTTGGTCGCTGCCGTGTTGGCCGCCGGTTTTGCTCAAACGCACGTTTTTAAACTCGGTATTTTTACCGACCACACGCACGTCTTTAAAGCCTTGCGCACGGATGATTTTGGCATCGTTGGTGTTTTGCACGAAGACCAGCAAATCTTTTGGCAGCATTTTCTGTGCTGCTTCGTCCCAATGGTCTTCATGGGTGTGGGTCACGACAACCGCATCCACGCCTTTAATAATGTCGGCGGTTGATTGCGGCAATGCATTCAAAGGATGGCGCAGCTGGCTGTTGACCGTGCCTGCAAAACCGGCATATGCGCCTTTAGGCGCGAGATACGGGTCAACCAAAAATGTGGTACCGCCGTAGTTAATTTTGGCGGTGGCGTTGCGGATGTGCTGATAGCTTATGTCAGCCATGGCAGGCGCAGCGGCCAGCAGAGTAGAAGCAGTCAATACAGTGGCAAACAGGGTGTTCGGTTTCATGTTTTTTTTCCTTAAGCGTGATGATTTAATCAATGAAACGCATTGTACGCAGCATGAGACCGTCTGAAAATTGACATTCAGTTCAAAAAAAATAACAATCGGGTCAATCTTAATTTAAAAATCTCATCATGCTGAAAATTGCCTTGCTGCTTTATCCCGAAGTGAATCCGTTTCATTTTTCCGTGCCGTATATGGCGTTTCAAGACGCAGCGGAAGACGGTTTGTTTGACGTGAAAATTGTTACGCCCACCGGCAAGCCTTTGCACAATCAAATCATGCAGCCGCCTATTGATGGCAGTTTAGACTTAATGGCGCAATGCGATATTGTGGTGGTACCAGGGTGGAAAGACGAACAAACGCAGCCTGTGCCGGAATTGGTAACCGCACTTCAGTCGGCCTGTCTGCGCGGTGCCTATATTGTCGGCCTTTGTTACGGCGCGTATGCCTTGGCCTATGCCGGTTTGCTCGATGGCAAAAAAGCAGCAACGCATTGGAAGGGCGAGGCCGATTTCAGCCGCCGTTTTCCCGAAGTGAAATTGGACGTGAACTCGATTTATGTGGAAGACGGCAACATCATTACGTCTGCAGGAACAGCGGCTGCATTGGATTGCTGCCTGCATATTATCCGCGCAAGTATTATGGTGCGAAAGCCGCCAATAAAACTGCGCGTTTGCTGGTGGTACCGCCGCATCGTGAGGGTGGGCAGGCGCAGTTTATTGAGCGGCCGTTGGCGCAATCGACCAAAGACACGCAAATCAATACGTTATTAGATTATTTACGCGGCCATTTGCATGAGCCGCAAAATATTGACGAAGTGGCCGAACGTGTGTCTATGAGCCGCAGCACCTTTACCCGCCATTTTAAAAAAGCCACCGGCGTGACTTTTCTTGAATGGCTGCATAAAGAACGCCTGCAACGCAGCTTGGATTTATTGGAAAATTCGGGTTTTACCGTTGAGCAGATTGCAGAGAAAACCGGCTTTCAAAATGCGGTGTCGTTCCGACAGCAGTTTTTTAAATATTATCAAGTCAATCCGCATACTTGGCGGAAAATGTTTCGCAATGATAGGTAGTGTTTAAATAACAAACAGGCCGTCTGAAAACCATTAGGTTTCAGACGGCCTGTTTCTTGATATCAATTTAACCCAAAATCACTGGTGCAAAGCGGCTGATGGTATCGCGCAACACAATCAGTTTGCCGTGGAAAAAGTGGGTAGAGCCGGCAAGGGCAATCACCGGAATACCTTGCGGTTCTGCCCATGCCAGGACTTTTCCGATTTCG
>NZ_PXYY01000061.1 GCF_003013245.1 Neisseria iguanae | reverse complement strand
AGACACGGCTTTACAACGCCAAGACGCAGAACAATACCCCGACGATTACCAACGGGAAAGAGCGGTTCGCTTTAACTGCACCCAACGGGCGATTGGCACAGCGACTCAAAATCACGAAAAAAAGATTTTGAACCACCCGCCAACTGATGAAAACAAACACACCCGCTCCTTGGCGCAATGACAAACTGGCGGACAAAGCAACAGACCCATTGTTTATCTTGAGATCGCATGACTACCGGCCTTACGCCTATACAGCCAAAGGTTAAAAGCCTTATGACACACACAACCGGCAACTGAAAAACATGGCCAATGCGGTTGGAGCGGTTCATAACGGTCCATTACTTTCAGCGGCTTTACCGGCCGTACCGTGACCGTATTTACATTGACATTGTCCGCCGAAATCACTTTCATCAACGTCTACCTCTCTCCATCAAACATTTCCAAATGCGGACTGTTTTAATAAATAAGTAACCGTAAACGATGAAAGTAACAGACTGCGGTATTTTTGTTTACGCCAAACTAACCCGGATGCTGTTCGGGCGGTAACTCCTGCAACAAACAGTTCAATCGGTTTGTTTGTACCGGCTTAGACAACTTTTGCGTATAGGGATAGCTCTGACTTAATTTGAATTTCCTGAATTATCTAGGGCAGCCACTAATTTATTGCAAAGGCCGTCTGAAAATCTTTCAGACGGCCTTTGGCAGGTATTACCTTATCACGATTAATGTTCGTGACCGCAAACGCATTTCATGTCAATTACCATGCGGCCAGTAATTTTACCTTCACGCATTTCTTGGAAAATGGCCGGGGCCTCATCCAAATCACGCAATTGTACTTTCGGCACCACCAAACCTTCGGCACCGAATTGGAAGGCTTCGGCCAAGTCTTGGCGTGTGCCTACCAAAGAGCCGACCACTTCGATACCGTCCAATACCAAGCGCGGAATCGACAAGTCCATAGATTCGGGCGGCAATCCGAGTGCTACCACGCGGCCGCCGGCACGCACAGCATCAACTGCCGAATTAAATGCAGCGGAAGATACCGCAGTCACAATCGCGGCATGCGCGCCACCGACTTTTTCCTGAATCACTTTGGCCGCATCTTCTTTTTGCGGATTGATTACCAAATCGGCACCGCTTTCTTTGGCGAATTCCAGCTTGTCATCATTTATGTCGATGGCAATCACATGTGCTCCGAATACTTTCTTTGCGTACTGCACGCCCAAGTTGCCCAAACCGCCGGCACCATACACGGCAATCCATTGGCCCGGACGCACATTCGATACTTTCACCCCTTTATAAGTGGTCACACCGGCGCAGGTAATTGAGCTGGCTTGTGCAGGATCCAAACCATCCGGCACTTTCACTGCGTAATCAGCATTAACAATACAATGTGTCGCCATACCGCCGTCAGCCGTATAACCGGCATTCACTACGCTACGGCACAGAGTTTCACGGCCGGTATGACAATATTCGCAAGAACCACAGCTTTCAAACAACCATGCGATGCTCACACGATCGCCCACTTTCAGGCTTTGCACGTCATCGGCCACTTTACAGACTTTACCGATACCTTCATGACCCAAAACCCGACCCGGTTTTTCACCGTAATCACCGGCAGCGACGTGCAAATCGGTATGACACACGCCGCAATATTCAACTTCTACCAAAGCTTCACCCGATTCTAATTTACGGATGTCGCGCTCTACGACTTCTACATTACCTTCAAGAGCTTGATTCACTGCCACTGCACGCATTTTCATGGTAACACTCCTTATTTGGCTCATTGACAGAATGATATTCGATCAGAATAACCGGATGAAAGTACTTATTTAATCATATATAAATAAATAATCGTACAAGATTGTTTCATCACGGCTTAAGTATGTACGCCGGAATGAATTTAGTCAATACATAGATTATTGAATTTAATATAATTTGTTATGATATAACAAATTATATTAATAAATATTACAATTGAAAAAAACTAACTGTTTCTATATAAACTAAATACAATCGATTTTTCAGATGGCCTTTATCATGATTTGTTGATTTTATGCAATAACTCCGCCCTTACCTCTAACCTTCCGGCCTTGTTAATTCATCTTTCTTTGCACTTTTAACGCTTGAACTGCGCAGCAAAAAATACTATGCTAATCCTTAAGCATTTTGCTTACAGCCAACTACAACTGCTGAAAAATACAGGAGACAGCATCATGGCAAAAGATTTAAACGTTTTTGAAAAAGAATACGGCCTATTAATCAACGGTGAATGGACAAAAGGCAGCGAAGGCAAATTATTGACTTCGACTAATCCGGCCAATGGGGGAGAATTGGCAAAATTCGTTGATGCCAGCGATGCCGACGTAGATGCCGCCGTAGCTGCGGCGCAAGAAGCATTCAAAACTTGGAAAAAAACCACCGTTACCGAGCGTGCGGCCATTTTAAACAAAATCGCGGACATTATTGACGAAAATACCGAACTGTTTGCCCTGCAGGAAACACTCGACAACGGCAAGCCGATCCGCGAAACCCGAGCCGCCGACATTCCGCTGGCTTCCGACCACTTCCGTTACTTTGCCGGCGTGATTCGCGGTGAAGAAGGCACGGTCACCCAATTGGACGAAGAAGATTTGTCGCTGATTATGCGCGAACCAATCGGGGTGGTCGGCCAAATTATTCCTTGGAATTTCCCATTCTTGATGGCTGCTTGGAAAATCGCCCCGGCTTTGGCTGCCGGTTGTACCATTGTGTTGCACCCGTCTTCCAGCACTTCATTGAGCGTGTTGTCTTTTGCCCAAAAAATCAATCATCTGCTGCCTAAAGGTGTGTTTAACGTCATTACCGGTAAAGGCTCGAAATCAGGTGAATACATGCTGCATCACAAAGGTTTCAATAAATTGGCCTTTACCGGTTCGACCGAAGTCGGCCGCCGCATCGGTATCGCCGCTGCAGAAATGCTGATTCCGGCGACTTTGGAATTGGGCGGCAAGTCAGCCAACATTTTCTTCGACGACATGCCGTTTGATAAAGCACTTGAAGGCGCGCAAAAAGGTATTTTGTTCAACCAAGGCCAAGTGTGCTGCGCCGGTTCGCGTATTTTCGTACAAGAAGGTATTTACGACAAATTCGTCGGAGCGCTGGCTGAAGAATTCAAAAAAGTCAAAGTCGGCCTGCCTTGGGAAGATGATACCCAAATGGGTGCGCAAGTCAACGCCGGCCAATTGGAAACCATTTTGAAATACGTAAAAACCGGTGAGCAGGAAGGTTGCCACATCATCACCGGCGGTAAAAAAGTCGAAGGCGATTTGGCTGGTGGTGCATTCTTGGAACCGACCTTGATTGAAACGAAAAACAACGATGCCCGCGTGGCACAGGAAGAAATCTTCGGTCCTGTGGCAACGGTCATCAAATTCAAAACCGAAGAAGAAGTCATCAAAATGGCCAATGATTTGGAATACGGTTTGGGCGGAGGCGTATGGAGTAAAGACATCAACCGCTGTCTGCGCGTATCACGCGCATTGGAAACCGGCCGCGTTTGGGTCAACTGTTACAACCGTCTGCCTGCGCATGCACCGTTTGGCGGCTACAAAACTTCCGGTATCGGCCGCGAAACCCACAAAATGATGTTGGCTGCTTACACCCAAGTGAAAAACATCTACATCTCTACCCGTGAAGAGCGTGAAGGCATGTATTGATTTTTGATGATTGATTAAACAAGGCCGTCTGAAACATAAACTGCACCCCAAAAGTCAGGCACCCCTTCCAACTAAAAAGGTGCGGTTTTCTTCAGTTTTCTTACTGTCCGAATATACACCGGACTTCAAATACCGGGACCTACCCCATTATCACCAAGTGCACAGCCGGCAGCGCGCTTCAAAGCCTCACGCACACACCTGCGCCAGCGGATAGCCGCCTGTCGGCACCGCCGCACTGCAAAAACCGCAGGCAAACCCCTAAGCCCCACATGAAAAAAACAGGCAGCGCCATATGCGTGCGCAGAACTGCCGCCTAAAGCACATGAAAGCGCCCAACGGAAAGGAAGGGTCGCCGCCGAAGCCTGCCGGACCGTTCAAAAGCCGGGAGCGGGACACCCGCTGAAATATCTGCCATACAGTGCCGGCATCCCCAACAACAGTTTCCATTAACCCGATCCCGATGCTGCGGCCAAAACGGCTGTGGGTGAAGTATGCCGCCGACACAAAGGCCGCTGCTGCCGTATTGTCGCGGAACAAAAAAAGTCTGGTGCATTATGGGTTTGTCGGGATTATAAAGCCAAAGTCCGCAGCCAAAGAACCTGCCGCCCGCAGGCAACCGGTGGAATTTCGGCAAACATTCCCAATCGTGAATTCAGTGCCGGGAAAACGGCAGATAAGCGGTTGGCCGGCGGCGGCTGGGCCGGCAACAATCATAAATGATTACATACTGCAATCATGAACGCTTGAGTCTGGACTTAAAAAAGCTGAGCCCCGTTGCCTGCAGAACCCGGCTTGGGCCTGAAATTATCCAGCCCACCAAAACGACACCTAACTACAAATACGAATCTTTGGCCAAAAGCTACCGTCAAATCGAAGTCTACGGGCAAGACATCAGCGCGTGTGTTGACGGATATTGTCAAACGCCCCTATATCTGCCTTTAATGGCTGCCACAGCAAAACCCGCCGTACGCCGATCTTTGCATTTAACCTGATAAAAGACAGCCAAATGTGCGATGCAACCGCTGTCAGCCGCTGGTTCGGCGGAAAAAACATTGCACTGGGTACCGGTAATTTTTAACGCGCCGGATGTGGTTCGTCATTTGGGTTGGGTGGATTACGGCTTGCTGCTCATCGGCTGTCTGCTGTCTGTATTACACCTATGCCGATGAAATAAAACGATTTTTTTCCTTATTGGATGATTATGCCCTCAAGGTTGGCTGATGATGATTTAAATACAAACGAACCGTCTGGAAAATTTTTTCAGACGGCCTGAGCCTGTGCGAAAACCCGTCTTTGGCACAGGCAACGCCAAGCAAACGCAGAACACGCAGCCATATCCAATACAAGGCCAGGCATTGAGAAGCGCATTGCAGAGAAATATGTCAAAGACGGTGGTTTGCACAGATCATGCTGTAGAAAATTCCAACGTCGTTTGCATTTTTTGTTTTTTTGCCTGAAGCACCGTTTTGGGACTGTTGTCTTTCGCCGAGAATGCCGAAAAGCACGGCAAAGCCGCACCGTTTTTGAGAACATTCGAAAATCCTAAAACAATGATTTCAGCAAAACAAACGCTGTCCCGCATAAAAAATACCAATGACCCGACCTTTTCCGACATCTCGGCTTCTCTGTTCGACTTTCCAAGCAGCAATGCATTACATCCGCCCTAATTCACGTTGTAGGGCTTGGATGTTTTGCTGGCGGTCGAGCACCAAGCCTTCCAGATTTTTGATTTGCTGGTGGTCAATTGTGCCGCCTTTGACCGCACGCGCTTGTGCCAAAGATTTTTGTGCTTCAGACAATGCCCTGCGTTCGTTGCTCAATTCGGTTTCCAAAATGGCACGGCGGCTGTTACCGGCAGCAGATTTTGGGGCAGGTGCCGCAGCGGATGCCGTGGTCGGGCGAATCGGCGCAACAGGTGTTTTTCCTTTGGTGCCCACAACCCTACTTGTACTTTGATTGGTATTGTTTGCAGGCTTGGCGGCTTTACGCTGTTCGGGAGAAACAACCATTTCAGGCGCATCATAACGCGCGCTGCTGTAGCGGCCAATAGGCGGCAAATCAGGCGCATGGCAGTCACCCGACAGACGCGATGTGTACACCACCGTGCCGTTGGTTTCACAGGTATAGATTTTGCTGGCGGCTTCGGCAGGTATCGCCAACAGGCCAAGAATAGCGGCGCATGTGTTTAAAACTGGGTATTTCATGTTTATTCTGAGACACCATGCGCCCTTCTTTTTCAGACGGCATGGTGATTGCCTTAAAGTGAGTGGGATAATGTGCTGTAAGCTGATTGCATAAACAGGCACCACGCTTTTTCTGCAAAATCAGCAATCTGAGGCTTTTCAGACGGCCTTTTCATTATATGATAAAAACGGTTCAGGCAAACTTGGCATTGATTTGGGTTAAAATTTCTTCCAACTCTTGCTGCCACAGCAGCCAGTTTTCTTCTAATTCGTTTAATTTTACTTTAGTTTCAGCCAATTGCGTGAGCGTTTCCTGTAATTTGGCTTTGTTTTCATCAGAATACGCGGCTTCTTGTGCCAAAAATGCTTCACAGGCCGCCTGAATTTCGGTCAGCTTGGCAATTTCTTTCTCCGCTTTATCGATTTTCTGCTGAACCGGCTTGCCGCGTTTGGCTTTTTCCTGACGGATTTGTGCTTCGATACGCTTGGTATCTTTGCGGTTTTGCGATTGGGCGGAGGAGGCAGGTGCGACAGCAGCATTTTCCTGCGCCAAACGCCTTTGGCGGTAATCATTCAAATCGCCGTCAAACGGATTCAAACGGCCTTTATCAATCAATAAGAAGCAGTCAGTCGTCGCTTCCAACAAGCTGCGGTCGTGCGATACCACAATCAATGCACCTTGGAAACTCTGCAAAGCTAAAGTCAAAGCGTGGCGCATGTCCAAATCCAAGTGGTTGGTCGGTTCGTCAAGTAAGAGCAGATTCGGCTTTTGCCACACAATCATCGCCAAGGCCAAACGTGCTTTTTCACCACCGGAAAATGGCTCGATTTTCTGTAAGGCCATGTCGCCGACAAAGTTGAACCCGCCTAAAAAATTACGGACCTCCTGCTCACGCACTTCGGGTGAAAGCTGTTGAATGTGCCAAATCGGGCTTTGGTCATCGCGCAAGGTGTCAAGTTGGTGTTGAGCGAAATAACCGATATTGAGCTTTTCCGAGCGTACAATCTGACCGGAAAGCAAATCTAATTCGCCTGCCAAGACCTTGATAAAAGTCGATTTTCCGCTGCCGTTGACCCCCAGCAGCCCATAGCGTGCGCCGCTTTCCAGCGACAGATTCAAATCGTGCAACACCACATTTCCACCGTAGCCTAAATCCGCTTTATCCAACTTTAATAGGGGATTGGGCAAATGCACCGGATTTTCGAATTCAAACGAAAACCCGCTGTCCAAATGCGCAGGAGCAATGCGCTCCAATTTGGCCAAGGCTTTCATACGGCTTTGCGCCTGCGTCGCTTTGGTAGCCTTGGCTTTGAAACGGTCAATAAATGATTGCAGATGTTTGATTTGCGTTTGCTGCTTTACATACGCAGCTTGCTGTTGCGTCAAACGCCGGGCGCGTTCGTTTTGGTAGAAATCGTAGTTACCGCCGTATTGGGTCAGTTTCTGATTCGATAATTCGATTGTTTGTGTAGTGGTGGCATTGAGAAAATCGCGGTCGTGCGAAATAATGATTTGCGTACACGGCAGGTTGGCCAAATGGTTTTCCAGCCACAATACGGTTTCCAAATCTAAGTGGTTGGTCGGCTCGTCAAGCAGCAGCAAATCAGCACGGCACATTAAAGCCTGCGCCAGATTCAGCCGCATACGCCAACCGCCGGAAAACGCTTTCACCGGCTTGACATGTCCTTCTTGCGAAAAGCCCAAACCGCTCAATAATTTGGCAGCACGTGCAGGTGCGGTATACGCATCGATTTCTTCTAATTTGGCATGATATTCCGCCTGCTTCATGCCGTCGTTTTGTGCTTCGGCTCGACTTAAGGCTGTCTGAAGCGTTTGCCGCTCGGTATCACCCTGCAACACATAATCGATTGCCGATGTTTCCAATGCCGGTGTTTCTTGGGCCACCTCAGCAAGTTTCCATGTACGCGGAAACAGAATATCACCGCCATCTTGCATGATTTCGCCTTTTATCAACGCAAACAAGCTGGTTTTTCCGGTGCCGTTTTTACCGACCAAGCCAACGCGCTGGTTGGGGGTGATGGTGACGCCGGCTTTATCCAGCAGCACTTTCAAGCCGCGTTGTAAGGTCAGGTTTTTTAATTCAATCATGGAAAACTCTATATCAAGATGGCTAGGCGCAAAGGCGGTATTTTACCTGAAAACCATATAAAAAGGCCGTCTGAAAATAAGTTTTCAGACGGCCTCCAGCTGTTCACAAATCAAGCGTTTGTCTCTTTACATCCGTAAATATCGAAACCCGGCTGTTTCACACGCAACAGGAAAGTTACGAAGAAGGCAAAAATATACAATGCAGTATAAGCATAAACCACGCCGATGAAGCTGAACATCGGTAACACTAAGGTAGCAATCGCCGGGGCAACGAAATTCGACAAACCGGCTGACAGGTTATAAACCGAAATAGCCGCACCTTGGTGTTTCGATTCCAAAGTGGTGAACACGGCAGTCATCGGTACAAACGCCGCCACAAACCAGCCCAGCAAAACCGCCGGAATCCATGCCATCATAAATTCGGAAGTTGATGCGCCTTCTACACCGACCGGAGCCACTTTGTTGTACCAATGCGGCAAGTAGTAAAACACCAGAGATGAAACTGCCATACCGATACAACCAAACCAGCGCACTACTTTAATCCACCCCATTTTTTCGCCGACAATCCCCCAAAACACATTGGAAACCAGTGTCGTAGCAAAAAATACTGTCCAGATTTGCAGCCATTGCGAAGTGGTAAAGCCCAGTTCTTTAGTAAACATCAGCGGCATGATGACGGCGAAACCAAACAGCGACAAGGTATTGATAATGCGAATCCAGCTTGAAAACAAAATCTGACGGTTGGTAATCAGCAAAGTCACCGCGCGGCTTAATTCGCCAAATTTTTCTTTCATCGGCAAATCATGCATCGGTGATTCGGAATTGACGTTACGCAGCATCACCATCGCCACCAAACCGCCGGCAATACAGAATACCAATGCCAGCCACAACGTACCCATCTCACCCATCGCAGGGATGGTCAGGCTCGGAATAAAGCTACCGAATACACCGATACCGATGGAATAAGTTGTCCAGAACCAACCCATAGACGGGCTGATTTGGGTGCTTTTCACGTTTTGCACAATCATCACGATGAATGAATACAAAAACAGCGGATAAGCAAAACCACGGATACCGTAAAACAGCATAATCAGCGGATAGCTTTTACCTTCCAAACCGAAAACCAAAAACAAAGCGTGAAACACACACCACATGATAAAACCGATAATCATGGTCTTACGTGGGGTAATGATTTCGGCTAACACACCTGAAACCCAGGCTGACAAGGCGGCGGAAAAGCCGTAAACCGCAAAAGCCGAAGAAGATTGCGCCTCAGTAAAGCCTAAGTCAGTAATGTATTTCGACAAAAATGCCAACTCAAAACCGTCGCCTGTCATAAACAGGGCAATGGCAATGTAACCCCATACCAAATTCAACGGCATACCCAGCCATTGTTTGGTTTCTACTTCTAATTTATTCATCGTCATCCTTTGATTTGAGATTCAAAAAATGCCGTCTGAAAGCAAGCAGACAGCATTCATCATTTGCCTCTATGCTTAATAAAACACATTCAAAACGTTCAGACGGCCTGAACCTGTCTGAAAGCCTTTTCTTGTTGGTACAAAGCACGGAACAGCGCGTAACGTCTGGCTAAATAATCCGCATTAGCGGCTTCAGATTCAAAAACTTGCTCAATTTCAGGCTTGGTACAAACCTCTTTTTCATCGGCACCGGCAGCCAAGGCCGCCAAACGCGCCGCACCCAATGCACCGCCGGTTTCACCGCCTTTATGCGTAATAATCGGCAGTTGCAGAGTATCAGCCAGCAGCTTCGCCCAAAATAAACTGCGTGCACCACCGCCCAATAACGAACATTGTTTGATATGCGTGCCGCTTTCTTGTAAAACACGTACGCCGTCGGCAATACCGAAGCCCACGCCTTCAATCACGGCATAGCCCATTACCGCACGGTCGCTGCTGTGGCGGATGCCGTGGAATACACCGCTGGCAAACGGGTCGTTATGCGGTGTGCGTTCGCCTGAAAGATAAGGTAGGAAAACCGGCGCATTGGCTTTTTGTTCGGCGCTCAAGCTGGCGATTTCGACCAACAAATCCGCTTCACGCACACCAATCAGCTCACAATACCAGCTCAAACATGCCGCCGCACTCAGCATCACGCTCATTTGGTGCCAACGGTTGGGCAAAGCATGGCAGAAGCAATGTACCGCGTCTTTAGGCGCAGGATGGTAGGCTTCGTTCACCACAAACACCACGCCCGACGTACCTAGCGAGATAAATGCATCCCCCGGATTCACTGCACCAACACCGACCGCGCTGGCGGCATTGTCGCCGCCTCCGCCTGCCACGACGACTTCAACGCTCAAGCCCCATTTTTCCGCAATTTCCGGCAATAGCGCACCACTGCTTTCACTGCCTTCAATCAGGGCAGGCATGTGTTCGCGGGTCAATCCTGTAGCGGCCAATACTTTATCCGACCAGTCACGCTTGGCCACGTCCAGCCACAACATACCGGCCGCATCCGACATTTCGGATATTTTTTTACCGGTCATCAAAAAGCGGATATAGTCTTTCGGCAGTAATACCGAAGCCGTCTGAACAAAAATTTCCGGCTCATGCTTCTTCACCCACAATAATTTAGGTGCAGTAAAACCGGGCATGGCCAAATTACCGGTGATATCGTGCAAATCAGGCACGGCAGATTCCAATTCTGCACATTCTTCCGCGCTGCGGGTATCGTTCCATAAAATGACCGGGCGCAACACTTGATTGTCTTCGCCCAGCAATACCGCGCCATGCATCTGCCCCGATAAACCAACGGCCTTTACCGCATACCAAGCGTCGCCGGCTTTCTCGCGCATTTTGGCCATCAAACCGTTAGTAACCTGCCACCACTCCGCTGCCGATTGCTCCGACCATTGCGGATGAGGGCGTTGGATAGAAAGCGGTAAACCGTGTGTGCACACGATATTGGCGTTTTTATCCAGCAATAAAGCTTTAATTTCAGATGTACCGTAATCTAAACCGAGATACATGATGATTCCTTAAAGGCAATGAAAAGGCTGTCTGAAAGATATCTTTCGAAGCTTTTCTTTTCAGACGGCCTGATTCAGTTTATTTTAAAAATTCACGCGCTTTAGCAACTTGTTCGCGCATCAAAGCTTCAAAATCAGTATTGGCGGCCAATTCGCCAAACAAGGCTTTGTCTGTTGCAAATACATGAACCGGATCATCGGATTCAAACATTGCATGCACAGCAGCCTCATCCAAAATACCGTCTTGATAGGCATAAGGCAGTTTGCCTTGATGCCATTGTTCCATGAACACGAAAAAAATCGCCGGAATCAATGCGGTTGCCGCCGGACGTGCGCCTTGTTTATAGCGTTCAACCAAGGTCGGCTGGATTTGCGCCGGAATTTTAGAGAAACCGTCGGCCGCCACACGCTGATTGGTATCTTTGATGTGCGGATTGGTAAAACGCTCCAGCACCACGTCGCGGTATTTGCCCAAATCAATCAAATCATTGCCCAAGCTGGCAATCACATCTTCGGTAACGTAGTCGTAAGCAACTTGACTCACTTTGTCGTTTAAGGTGCTGTCGTGGATAAACAATTCACCCTGCAAAGTACCTGCCCATGCAATTGCGGCATGCGGTACATTCAACACGCGAATTTTGGCTTCTTCGTAAGGAATCACCGATTCTACCAATTCCACACCGACTTTTTCCAAGGCGGGACGGATATTGTCTTTGAAATTGTCTTCAATTACCCACTGGATAAAGGTCTCACCCATAACCGGCGCTTTATGGCCAATACCTGTTTTTTCTTTAATCCGTGCAGGTAAATCTTCGGCGGGACGCGGCACAATGCGGTCAACCATGGTGTTCGGCGTGGTAGCGTTTTGCGCCAACCAATCGATCAAATCATTTTGGTTGGTTAATTGCAAAAATTCCACCAAACCATCACGGAAGCGCTCACCGTTGTGGCGCACATTGTCGCAGCACAATAAGGTCACACGGCCGTCTGAAAGCTTCATGCGTTCACGCAGTATTTTGGCAATGACGCCGTAAATGGTTTCATGCCCGCCCTTCAAATCTGCCTGCAAAGCTGCATCGTTTTGTACCAACTTGAATTTGCTGTCGAGGTAATAACCTGCTTCGGTTACGGTAAAGGCAATCACTCTGGTATTTTCCGCTGCACCCGCAGCGATCAGCGGTGCCAAGTCGGCCGCCCAACGGATAGGCTGCTTGATGGATTTAATCACTTCATATTCGCGTTCATCATGCGGACTGACTGTTTCCAAAACATATTCACCGTTTTGAGCCAACATCGCTTCCACGGTATGTTCGCTGTCGTTACGAATATTACCTGCCGCAATCGCCCAACTGTCGTCGCCAGATTTCATCAGTTCATTGAGATACCATGCTTGATGTGCACGGTGAAACGAACCCAGGCCGATATGTAACCATGTGTATTGTTGACTCATTGCAAACTCCTTAAAAATTGCATTGTTGTGAAGCTGGTTTTACCAATTTTGACGAATTTCAATTTACATGCATGTAATTTAATAAAAATTATTTTTGATTTTACTTGAACTTAATACCAGGTCAAGAATTAATTTTATTACAAAATCACTAATAAATTGTGAATATTATTTTCAATTTAATTATTTAAATTCATCATGTTATAATGAACTACATTCAATAAAAAATCAAGATTGATGATAAAATTCATGAAAATCTCCCGCTTACTTATTACCTTGTAAGCATTAAATTATTTAAATTTACCATTACACTTCACTACATTAAAAAATTATGGCTGTGGCATTGTTTGAAATATAATTTCAGCTATCTTATTTACATTTAAGCCATATTCCACACTGTTTTGAGCAATGAATACAGGAACCGTAAATACGCAGCTGCTTTTTCAACCATAGTTTTGCTCAAAAATGCATCATTTCTGCTTTAATAATCCAAAAATCGTGATTTAAAAAAACAAAAAGGCCGCCTGAAAATAAGTTTCCAGACGGCCTTTAAATGGCTTTAATAAAAATTCAAAGCATTACGCGATCTCCAGCCACATCACTTGATACGGACGCAATTCTACGTCTTGATTCAATTTCACTGTTTCGCCACTGATTAAATCAGCCGCTTGGAACGGCATCGCCTGCAACGCGTGCGCGGTAATAGTTTGCGGAAACTCGCTGAAGTTGGCAAAGGCTAAGAGCGCATTGTTGCGGATGTAGCCGATGATGTGTTTGTTGTGGGTGTAGAACGTCACCAAACGGCCACCATCGAAGCGCGGATTGTTTTGGCGAATCTCAATCATATGGCGCAAACCTTGATAGATCTGGCCGGCCTTGGTCGAAATGTCGTGACGCTGGTTGTACAATTCTTCGTTGTAACGCGGACGGTGCGCCCAACGGCTGTCATCGCGTTTGTTTTCATCATACGGCCAATCGGTATCGTTTAAGGTGCCGACTTCATCGCCCAGATAAATCAACGGCAGACCACCTGTACTCATCACAATACTGTAAAGCAGTTTCAAACGGTCAACGGCAAACGGATCATTTTGCGCCAAGCCGACCAATGATGCCGCCGTACCGCTGACCCGGCAATCACCGGTAGTCGGGTTGTATTGGAACGGTTCGCCGCGCGCAAAGCTGCCCTCGTAATGGTTCACAAAGAAGCGGTTGAGAAATTGGCGGTGGTCGTAGCCGTGAATACCGAATTGACCGGCATCCTCGTCGGCAAACGTCCAGCCGATATCGTCATGGCTGCGCACATAGTTCACCCAAGCGGTATGCTCCGGCAGATTGTGGCGGTAAGTCAGTGCATGATGCAAAAGATTGATTTCGCGCGTGGCCAAAGTGTTCCACAATAATGCCATTTGCAGCGGGTTATAACCGATTTGGCATTCATTCCGGCCGATATACTGCACGACTTCATCCGGGTGGACAATGGCTTCTGATTTGAAGAACACGCCCGGTGCGGCAATGCGCATCACTGCATTAAACGCACGAACCAACGCATGCGCTTGCGGCAGGTTTTCGCAGGTTGTACCCATTTGTTTCCAAATAAAGGCCACTGCGTCCATGCGCAGAATGTCCACGCCCAAATTAGCCAAGAACATCATTTCACCAGCCATGGCATTGAATACCCAAGGATTACTGTAATTCAAATCCCATTGGAAGGAATTAAAGGTCGTCCATACCCAGCGGCTGTCTGCTAATTGCGAGAAGCCGCCCGGATGCTGGTCAGGGAAGATTTCACGCAAGGTTCGATCATATTGGTCGGGCATCCGGCGGTCGGGGAAAATATAGTAGAAATTGTCATACAGCGGATTACCGGCGGCGCATTCTACCGCCCAATGATGTTCGTTTGACGTATGGTTGAAAATAAAATCCACCACGGTAGAAATACCAGCTTCGTGCAAAGCGGTAATCACATCGCGCAAATCGTCAATCGTACCCAAGGCCGGATTGACATCACGGTAGCTGCTCACAGCATAGCCGCCGTCGCTCTTGCCTTCCGGACATTTAAACAGCGGCATCAAGTGCAGGTAAGTCAGACCCAATTCTTTAAAATAAGGGATCTTTGCTTTCAAGCCCTGCAAATTACCGGCAAACAAATCGACATAGCACACGCCTCCGACCTGCTTATTCGATAAAATCCAATCGGGATCGGCTTCACGCGCGGCATCGGTCTGCTTCAGCGGTTTGGCACGTTGCGAATAGCTTTGCCATGATTGTGCGGACAATTGTTCCAACATCGGCAAAACGGTTTCATTGTTGCCGTAAACATTATCCAATTCATACATCAAACTCGGAAAATACGTTTGCAAACGCTCGCTGAATTTTTGCCAATCCTCCGAACGTTCGACGCTTGCGCGCTGCTTGGGCGTGTAAATAGCCAAAACACGCTCTTTCAAGTGTTGGAGGGTCAAATCGACCTGCTGGGTTTGAGTCAACATAATGCCTGCTCCGCTTAAGGTAAAATATCAAACAGCCTGACTTAACAGAGGAAATTTTAAAATTTTTCTGCATCGGCAAACATCATACTGCAACTCATTATCCATGCCTAGGTGCTGCCGATAGGTTTTCATTATAATATTGCCAATCGTTTCAGACGGCCATTTACCTATCATGCCGAATTAATAAGAAAATCAGACTTATCAAATTGATTTAATATAAAAATACGCTTTAAATCATAAGAGGCTTAGGAAGCAAAATCATAAAACTTTATGGTAAGCTTCTGATATGTATATTAAAAACAAGTACCCAAAGCCCGGTAAACTTTCTGAGCAGAAATTCCGGCAAATATTACACCTTTCTGCCTCAGGTTTGACTGCTTCCGACACAGCCGGATTAACGGCTGCCAGTGTCCGAAGTGCCAACAACCCGTTCCCCAAACT
>NZ_PXYY01000060.1 GCF_003013245.1 Neisseria iguanae | reverse complement strand
CGGGGAAAAATGCCGGATTATGATTCTCCGGTTAATTTGTTTCTGAAAGCGGTACAATCGGGAACAGCCAAGTGTTGCATTTGAAATGCGGACTCAAGGCCGTCTGAAAAGCATGTTTCAGACGGCCGTAATAGCATTTACGCTTTTAGCCAATGGCCAAGATTTTGAACTTGAAAGGTATAAATGAAAATTTAATGGACAATTCCACCCCAGATTTTTAATTTACTGAAAAATAAATAGAAAATAAAAACAGAAATCTGTTTAATATTAAACAAAACGCCCTGAATAAATCAGGGTGCGCGTTTTTGCAATATCAAGAAATGTAAATCCATTTGACGGCGCAATACACTATCTTTTTCGTTGACATCGGCTATAATCAATCCTTTTTTCAGACGGCTTTTCCGCCACTTAGCCCAAACCATGAACACCACCCAAATCCTCGCCCAAGAACTTTCTGCCACCCCTGCCCAAATCACCGCCGCCGTTGCCCTGCTCGACGACGGCGCGACTGTGCCCTTTATCGCCCGCTACCGCAAAGAAGCGACCGGCGGGCTGGACGACACCCAGCTGCGAACCCTGTCCGAACGTCTGCAATACCTGCGCGAACTCTTAGCGCGTAAAGAAACCGTGTTGAAATCCATCGAAGAGCAGGGCAAGTTGAGCGATGAATTAAAGGCGCAAATCGACGCCTGCGACAACAAAACCGCGCTGGAAGATTTATACCTGCCCTACAAACCCAAACGCCGCACCAAAGCGCAAATCGCCCGCGAACAGGGCTTGCAGCCGCTGGCGGATTTATTGCTAAACGACCAAACGCAAGACCCTGAAACCGCCGCTGCCGCCTATATCAGCGAAGAAGTACCCGATACCAAAGCCGCACTGGACGGCGCCCGCGCGATTTTGATGGAACAATTTGCCGAAGATGCCGAACTCATTGGTAAGCTGAGGGAAAAATTGTGGAATGAAGCCGAGATTCATGCGCAAGTGGTGGCCGGTGAAGAGGAGAAGGGCGAAAAATTCAAAGATTATTTCGACCACCGCGAACCCGTCCGTACCATGCCGAGCCACCGTACTTTGGCGGTGTTGCGCGGCCGCAATGAAGGCGTGTTGCACGTTGCACTCAAATACCAGCCCGACGAAACGCCGATTACCGAGCAGAGCGAATACGAAAAAGAGATTGCCAAACAATTCCATATTTCAGACGGCCACAAATGGCTGCGCGACACCGTGCGCCTGACTTGGCGCGCCAAAATCTTTTTGTCGCTGGAGTTGGAAGCCTTAGGCCGTCTGAAAGAAAACGCGGATAACGATGCGATTACCGTGTTTGCGCGTAATTTGAAAGACTTATTACTCGCCGCCCCCGCCGGCCGCCTGACCACATTGGGCTTAGACCCCGGCTACCGCAACGGCGTGAAATGCGCCGTGGTTGATGATACCGGCAAGTTGCTCGATACCGTGATTGTCTACCTGCACCAAGAAAACGCCATGCTGGCGACTTTGGCGCGGCTGATTAAGCAGCACCAAGTGAAACTCATCGCCATCGGCAACGGCACTGCCAGCCGCGAAACCGACAAAATCGCCGCCGAATTGGTGAAAGCCCTGCCGGAAATGGGCTTGCACAAAATCGTCGTATCCGAAGCTGGCGCGTCGATTTATTCCGCGTCCGAATTGGCCGCACGCGAATTCCCCGAACTGGACGTGAGCTTGCGCGGCGCAGTATCTATCGCCCGCCGCCTGCAAGACCCGTTGGCGGAACTGGTCAAGATCGACCCGAAATCCATCGGCGTCGGCCAGTACCAACACGATGTCAACCAAAGCCAACTGGCCAAATCGCTTGATGCCGTGGTGGAAGACTGCGTCAATGCCGTGGGCGTGGATGTCAACACCGCGTCCGCGCCGCTGCTCGCCCGCATTTCAGGACTCAACGGCACACTTGCCGCCAACATCGTGCAGTACCGCGATGAAAACGGTGCCTTCGCCAACCGCAAAGCGCTTTTGAAAGTGCCGCGTTTGGGCGGAAAAACCTTCGAGCAGGCGGCAGGGTTTCTGCGCATCAACGGCGGCAAAGAACCGCTTGATGCCAGCGCCGTCCACCCTGAAGCCTATCCGGTCGTCGCCAAAATGCTGGCCGACAAAGGCATTGCCGCCGCCGACCTCATCGGCAACCGCGAGCAAATCAAGCAAATCAACCCCGCCGATTACACCACCGAGCAATTCGGCCTGCCCACCGTATTGGATATTTTGGCCGAACTCGAAAAACCCGGCCGCGACCCGCGCGGCGAGTTTCAGACGGCCACCTTTGCCGAAGGTATTCATGAAATCAAAGATTTGCAAGTCGGTATGATTTTGGAAGGTGTGGTCAGCAACGTTGCCAACTTCGGTGCATTCGTCGATATCGGCGTACATCAGGATGGTTTGGTACACATCTCCGCCCTCTCCAACAAATTCGTGCAAGACCCGCGCGAAGTGGTGAAAGCAGGCGATGTCGTGAAAGTAAAAGTGCTCGAAGTCGACGCCGCCCGCAAACGCATCGCGCTGACCATGCGGCTGGATGACGAACCCGAAACCGCCAAACGCAGCAGGCCGTCTGAAAGCGCGGCAGGTTCACCCGCCGAGCGTAGAAGCGGCAACCGCAACCAGCGCGCTCAGCAAGGGCGTGAAAAAGCCCCCGGCAATTCGGCGATGGCGGATGCGTTTGCGAAGTTGAAAAGGTAATGAAAAAGAATGCCTTGTGATTGACTTGTAAAAAAATCCCGTTTTTTTTATCATGTCACTGCGATGTATAAAAAAAGCGGGATTTTTTTGACACATTATCTTTAACCAATGGATAAAGCTATGTACTCCATCGAACAATTCCCACCAAGCACTAGCCTGGAAAGCGTTGCCGTTTTAAAGAAACTGACATCTGCCCACCGCTATTTGGCTGAATTGAAAGGCATCTGCCGCAGCATTCCCAATCAGGCTATTTTAATCAATACCTTGTCTTTGCAAGAAGCCAAAGACAGCTCGGAAATCGAAAACATCATCACCACTCATGATGAGCTGTTTCGTGCTTCATTGCCTCATTCAGGCGAAAACAGCCCCGCCATCAAAGAGGTACAAAATTACTCGTCTGCCTTGCATTGCGGCTTTGAGTTGGTGGTACAGAGCGGGATGCTGACCAATAACCATATTTTGGCAATACAGGCGGAACTGGAGAAAAACCGCGCAGGTTTCCGCCAACAAGCGGGAACCATGCTGAAAAACGATCGCACCGGAGAGGTGGTTTATGAGCCGCCCCAGCATACCGATGATATTGTCCGCCTGATGGGTAGGTTGGAAACCTTTATTAACGATGAAAGCACAAGTGGTACAATCGATCCGCTTGTACGCATGGCACTTATCCACCATCAGTTTGAAAGTATCCACCCGTTTTATGATGGTAATGGCAGAACCGGACGGATTATCAATGTGCTGTATTTGGTTTTGCTCGGCCTGATGGATATTCCCGTGCTCTATCTAAGTCGTTATTTGGTGAAACACAAAAACGAATATTACCGTTTGTTGCAATATGTCCGTGATACCGGCGAATGGGAAAGCTGGATACTGTATATGCTTGAAGCAGTCGAGCAAACAGCCAAAAACGGTATCGATACCGTGCAGGGCATCCATCATGCCATGATGGATTACAAGCATAGAATCAGACAGGATTTCGGCTTTTACAGCCAGGATTTGATTAATCACTTATTCAACCATCCCTATACCAAAATTGAATTTATGATGAAAACCCTCAATGTATCCCGCCCAAGTGCGGCAAAATATCTGGATGAACTGACACAAAGCGGTTTTCTGCATAAAGAAAAAATCGGCAGAAGCAACTACTACATCAATATTGCCTTGATGGCTATTTTGCTGCCGAAAGAGGTATAAGCATATTATCAGGCCGTCTGAAAACAACTTTCAGACGGCCTCAAGCAGCCTTCAGAATATTCCTGTATCAACATTTTTATTTAAAGAAAACCTCCACATGGCCAAACCTCAATCCATCGAACCCAATATTGCCGACCTTGCCAATGGCTGGTTGAAACACCACCAACTCGATTACAAGCTCGAACAAGAATCGCTCAATGCAGACATCGACAAAGCCCTTGCCGAATACCATTCAAAAAGTGGCGGTACAGGAGCAAACCGCCCGGATGCCAAATTATTATTGCACAGCAGCAAAAACGGGCAGGATTTCCCGATTCTGATTGAATACAAAGGCTATCAAGACAAGCTCGTCAAGCTCGACAAAGACGGCAATATTGAAAACCGTAATGCCAAAAACGAGCCCTTGTTCAAAAACATCAAAGACTATGCCGTCAACGGTGCCGTACATTACGCCAATGCCGTGCTGCATCACACCGCCTACACCGACATCATCGCCATCGGCATCACCGGTTACCGCGATGAAAATACCACAGAAATCCACCACTAAATCGGCGTATACCATGTGGCCAAAAGTCATTTGGGTGTCGGTCAGAAAGTCGGGGAATTTACCGATTTATCGTTTCTTGCCCCGCAGCATTTCGACAACTTCATCGAACAAGTCAAAGCACTTACACTCAGTCCTGAAGAGCTGGACAGAATCAAGGCCAAGCGCGAAAGCGAAATCGACATCAGCCTGAAAAAGCTGAACAACGACATTTATCAAAACGAAAAAGGTCTGGGCGAAAACGACCGGGTTTACCTGGTTGCTGCCGCCATCATCGCCACCATCGGCATCGCAGGCAAAGTGCCGCCGCTGGAAAAAGCCGATTTGAAATCAAGCAATATGGCCGGAAACCGCGACGGCGACATCCTCATCCGCCATATTGACGCATTCTTGCAGGAGAAAAACCTGCCAACACAGAAAAAAGAGCTGATTATCCGCACCTTGTCCAATACCCTGCTCACCGACAACATCAACAAAGTGCAAAACGGCGAGAGCCAGCTCAAACGCGTATTCAGCAAAATCGTTGATGATTTGGGCATTTACTACAAAATCGGCCTCACCACCGACTTTACCGGCAAACTCTTCAACGAAATGTATTCCTGGCTCGGCTTTACCCAAGACAAGTTGAACGATGTGGTATTGACCCCGTCTTACGTTGCCACCCTGCTGGCAAAACTGGCGCGGGTAAACAAAGACAGCTACGTGTGGGATTTCGCCACCGGCTCGGCCGGTTTGCTGGTGGCTGCCATGAACGAAATGCTGATTGACGCCAAAAACAGCATAAGCTCGCCGCAGGCATTGCAACAGAAAGAAGCCCGCATCAAAGCCGAGCAGCTTTTGGGGCTGGAGCTGCTTTCCAGCGTGTATATGCTCGCCATTTTGAACATGATTCTGATGGGCGACGGCAGTGCCAATATTCTCAACAAAGATTCATTGGCCGATTTCGACGGCAAATACGGCTTCGGCAACACCGACAAACCGTTCCCCGCCGACGCCTTTATCCTCAACCCGCCGTATTCCGCCAGCGGCAACGGCATGGTGTTTGTCGAGCGCGCATTGAACATGATGGAAAAAGGCTACGCCGCCATCATTATTCAAAATTCCGCAGGCTCGGGCAGGGCGCGTGAAATCAACCGCCGCATTTTGCAAAAGCACACCCTGATTGCCAGTATCAAAATGCCGATAGACCTGTTTATCGGCAAATCCAGCGTGCAGACCAATATCTACGTTTTCCGCGTCAATGAAGCCCACCACGCAGACGAAACCGTGAAATTTATCGACTTTTCCAACGACGGCTACACCCGCACCAACCGCAAAAAAGCCAGCAACAACCTGAAAGACACCGGCAATGCCCGCGGGCGTTATGAAGAATTGGTCAATTTGGTGCGCTTCGGTAGCGGCAAACTCAGCATTTTCAGCAAAAACGAATACCACGAAGGCCGCATCGACCCGAAAAACGGCGCAGACTGGAACCAATCCGCCCCCATCGATACCCACCCGACCCTTGCCGATTTCAAGAAAACCGTTTCCGATTATCTGGCCTGGGAGGTGGCGCAACTGCTCAGGCAGCCGGAAGGTACGGACGACCACTTAAAAAAGTAGATACCCGCTTGGCCGCGCAATTGGCGGCGGTTGAGTGGGGTGAGTTTAGGATTGGCAGTCTGTTTGAAATTCTTACGCCGAAGAAACGGTTTGATGCCAACAAAGTAACCGTTTTGGAAAACGGGAAATATCCGTATGTAGTCAGAACTGCTCTGAATAACGGTATTAAAGGCTATATCGAAGAAGACCCTGTATTTTTAAACGACGGCAACACCATTTCTTTCGGACAAGATACCGCCACCATGTTTTATCAGGAAAAACCGTATTTTACAGGCGATAAAATCAAAGTGGTTAAGGCCAAAAACATCAGGCTGACAAAGCGTAACGCACAATTTCTGCTGCCGATGATGGCTAAAGCATTCAGTTCGTTTGCGTGGGGCAGTTCAAGTTTCAAGGTATCGGTTATTGAGAATACGAAAATCCAACTTCCCATTAAAAACAATGAAATAGACCTTGACTTTATGGAAAATTTCGTAGCCGAACTGGAAGCCTATCTTTCAGCCGCAGGGCTGAAAGACTACACGCTGACGGCGGCGGAAACGCAGGCTTTAGCGGATTTGGCACAGGTGCAGTGGGGCGTGTTCAATTTGGAAAAACTGTTCGGCAAAGCCACACGCGGCAAACGTCTGAAAAGTGCCGACCGCACCGCCGGTGATTTGCCGTTTGTAACCGCAGGCGAAGCCGACACCGGCGTTTCCGCCTTTATCGGCAACGATGTACACCGTTTCAAGGCCAATACCGTTACCATCGATATGTTCGGTTCGGCCAAATACCGCAATTACGAATATGGCGGGGATGACCATGTTGCTGTGGTACATACCGACAAACTGGATAAAATGGCAGCATTGTTTGCTACGGCAGCTATGCACAAAGCAGCCTATACCGGAAAGTTCAGCTATTCACGCAACTTTTATGCCAAAGATGCCGACGAATTGGATATTTTTCTGCCCGTCAATCTTTCAGACGGCCAACCTGATTACGCCTATATGCAGGTGCTGGTGTCTGCCGTACAAAAAACTGTGATTAAAGACGTGGTGCAATACACCGACCGCAAAATCGCCGCTACGCAAAGCATCATCGCCAAACAAAACGGCTGATACTGTCGAAGGTATATATGCAGCCGTTTTTGAATCCAAACGTTCAAAAAAGAGACGGAAAGCAATTTGTGAATCATCAGAGAGCCGCAAGATGGTTTGCGGCTCTTCTTTACGGTTTTTGATTCACTATCTGAGACCTTTGCACAACCCTGGATACAGCATAAAAAAGCGCTTCTGGCAGAAGACAATAAAATAAAAAAATGATAGAAAAATCTGCAAAAACAACCCCCTCCCCTCGTGGGGGAAGGTCGGGGTGGGGGCAGAGATGCTCAAATCCGAAGCGCTTCTCACGGCTTTTTCTGTTTGTGCAAAGATCTTTATCTGTTTTGTGGTTTGTGTTTGCCTGCATTAAAGTTGAAGCGCTTCCCCAGCTCTCATGCCCGCAAGCGCTTTCCGCCCAATGTTTGCCGCGCGGGGTTTTGCCGATGCCGGGGTTTAGGCTGTTGGTCGGGTCGTGTTGTTGGTAGAAGGCGCGAAGCGCTTCTTTGGCGGGGTATTGATGGCCGACGTTATGTTCGGCGGGATATTCCGCGCCGCGGGCATCGAAGGTGGCGAGCAGCCGCGCTTTCAGGGCAACGGGGTCGGCGCCTTTTTTCAAGATGTAGTCTTGGTGCATGACGTGGCAGAAGAAGTGCCCGCAGTAGAGTTTTTTCTCAATTTGCGCGTCTATGTCGGGCGGCAGTTGTTCAAACCAGTCGCTTTCGTTGCGCCGCAGTGCAATGTCGAGCGACATAATTTCCCCGATGTGTTTGCGGTGGGTGATGTAGTAGCGCATGGTTGCACCGCCGCAGGCGAAACGGTGCAAGATGGCGGCATCGCCTTCGGCGGGGCTGCACAGGTGGTATTCGCCGTCGTGTTCGCGGAAGTAGTCATCAAGGTATTGGCGCACGAGGTCGATGCCGCTGTCAGCCATTTTTAGGATGAGGTGGTGTTCGTAGCGGTCGCGGTAGTCGTACATGAATTTGGGCAGATGCCGCGGCAGACGGTTGACGATAAATTGCGTGAAGCGGTCGGAAAAGTGGCGCGGAAAGTACGGGATTTTGGCGGTGAGGCGGTCAACGGTGTTTTTGAACGCGAAGATTTTCGGAATGTAGGCGCTGCCGAAGCTGGGGATGATACGGAAGGTGTCGCGGCCGTATTTTTCCGCCAAATCAAAGAATCCGCGGTGCAGATATTCGCCGGAAACGGGCAGTTCGGTCAGGTTGCCTAAGATGTGGCGGCGGATGTCGCTAAGATGCTGCGTTGTGTTGGTGGCGATGTAAAACACTTGTTCGCGTTCGGGTTTGGCGAAGGTGTCCACACGCACGGCGAAGACGATGATCCGCCCCGCCGAGCCGGAGGCGCCGTAAAGACGGCGGCCGTCGTTGTTGTAGCGTGAAGGCGTATCGGCGTTGATGTCGCGCACGCGTTCGCCGTATCCGCGGTCGGAAGCGGCTTTGTCGAACGCGCTGATGTCGCGGTCTTAATAGTGGCGGCTTTCCAGATTGTGCAGAATGGTTTCGGGATCATCACCGACTCGTTGTGCAATTCCAGTTCGCCGGCGGCGTTAATTTGTGCATAAAGCGCCAGTTCGGTATAGGCCGGGCCGCGCCGTACCAAGGCACCGCCGCTGTTATTGCAAATGCCGCCGACGATAGACGCGCCGATGCACGAAGCGCCGATGACGCTGTGCGGTTCGCGCCGGTGCGGTGCGAGTAAATCTTCCAAGGCAAACAGCGATGCGCCGGGCAAGGCAACCGCTTGCTTGGCTTGATTGATCAGATGAATGCCGGTCAAACGGCGGGAGGAAAGAATCACCACGGGGCGGTCGTATTTGCCGTAAGGGGTTGAGCCGCCGGTCAGTCCGGTATTGGCGGCTTGGGTGATGATGATGAAATCTGCCGCAACACACAGTTTGGCGATACGCCACATTTCAATCAGGCTGCCGGCAGAATCACGGCCAAAGCGCTTCCGTTGCCGTAGCGGAATCCTTTGCAGTACGGCTGCATGCGGGCGTAGTCGTCCACAATATGTGATTTGCCGACAATCTGAGCGGCTTGGACAAGAAAATTGCTGGTGTCCATGACGGTGTCCGTGGTGAAAATGCAGCAATTGTAACGGTCTTGCCGGTAGCGGACAATGCGGTTGCGCGACATGTATTACAATTTAGGGACTGTATTAGATTGGCAGTTATGTTACTCATTCGAAAATGAAGATAACACACTGTAAATTATCTGAAAAAGTACAAAAAAAACAACAACTTGGGTTTTTGTACCCGGAGTTACTGCCCGTCCGGCTGCCGGTTTATTGGATATCCACCCCAATGCAGCAGCGTTGTTTACCGTAAAACCCGTCAGGTTGTTGCCTGCCATTTAACGCTTCAAGCAGATAAAGTTTTTGATGGTTCCGTCGGGCTGGATGGGCGGTATTCCGGCGCTCAGTGTAAAGGCAAACAGGATCGGGTAAAGCCGCTCCGTATCCGGTATTTTGAAATGGCAGGGTAAGGTTTATTACCGTTGTTGCAGAAAGCACCGGGAAAGATTACTCTACTGCCGGTTATTAAACGAAAACCAATGCCTGGCGGCATTGTTTATCCCGATTGCTGCAAAAGCCGTAATGTGCTTGATGTGGGTGAATCCACTTGTCACCGTATCAGTCACTGTACGCATTTTGTAGGACGGAAAAACCACATTAACGGGATGGAAAACTTTTGGACCGGGCAAAGCGCATGCTACGGAAATAGAATGGAATTGACCGGAAATCTTTTCCATTATTCCGGAAAGAATGCGGGTTTCGTTTTAACTTTGGCGCACCATAAAGGGCAGCTTAAAATTTTGCGAATTTGGTGTGGTATTTAAGGCTAATCTAATACAGCCCCTATATTATTATTTAATTTAGTAGCGAAATATCCATGAATAAAGCCGAACAAATATTGAAACACGCAGACAACCTTCGTAAGCAAAAAGACTTTGACGGCGCAATAGCGCTCTACAAAAACATCCGACGCGAAGATTCACCTGAAGCGTATGCCAAAGCACAATTTAACTTGGGTATCGCCTTAAAACAGCAGGGAGATATTGAAGATGCAATAACGGCTTACAAAAGCATCCGACACGAAGATTTGCCTAAGCAATATGCCAAAGCACAATTTAACTTGGGTATCGCCTTAAAACAAAAGGGTAATATTGAAGATGCAATAACGGCTTACAAAAGCATCCGACGCGAAGATTCACCTGAAGCGTATGCCAAAGCACAATTTAACTTGGGTATCGCCTTAAAACAAAAGGGTAATATTGAAGATGCAATAACGGCTTACAAAAGCATCCGACGCGAAGATTCACCTGAAGCGTATGCCAAAGCACAATTTAACTTGGGTATCGCCTTAAAACAAAACGGTAATATTGAAGATGCAGTCGCGGCATGGGGTAATAGCAAAGAATTTTATTATTGGCAGGCTGAAGCTTTGATAAGAATAGAGAAACAATACCCCAACCTTAAGAAAATATTGAATCTTGTGATTTCAATAATAGAAAATTTGAGACTTCCTCTGAATAACAATGAAATGAAAGTGGCTCACTACAGCCGCGCCACAACAGCATTAAGGTTATTGGATAAACAATCCCTCTCTTTATTTCGGTTACGCACCATTAAAACAGTTAATGACCCCATGGAAGGCTTAACATTAAACAGGTATTTGTCTTTATGCTGCCCACAGTTTTCATCAGCCCATGCCATAAAAACGAACCATCAGGAAAGCGTATTCATCAGTTGCTTTACTTTCAACCATGACAGTTTGAACCAATTCCGATTGTATGGAAAAGAAAATGGACAAGAGGCCTCCGGTGTAAGTTTGGTGTTCGATTCACGCTTTTTCAATACGTCCGTCGATTCTAACTTTACCTTTATTTCAGACAATCAAAATATCATTGAAAGCAACAAAATTAAACAACCTGCTGAGCCTGAGGAAAAACCAAGCAATATCAGCTTACTGCCAATCTACCGTTGTATCTATATCGATCCTGAAAGCGGCTATCTGAGCTTGGCGCAACGCGATGAAATCACATTTTATCGTGAAGCTTATGCTGATGCAGGGAAAGAAAATACCGCCTCAGCACAAAAAATCTGGAAAAACTATCAAACACAGATGACCATAAAGCAGGAAGAAGTAAAGCAATCTCTAGATGAAATCATAGAACACATTAGAAAAATCAGTGAAGTGGAAAATGTAGAAGATACTCTTAATTTTTTATTATTGCCGCTTAAATATTTAGTAAAACACGCGGCTTTCCATGAAGAACAAGAATGCCGGATAATGTATATTACCGATTTATCCGATGCTAAAATCCAATCTGATTGGGAAAATAAGCTAATGTATGTGAACTATAGCGGAAATGTATCTGAAGCACTCGACAAAATATATTTGTCACCGGGTGCTTTCGCATATGAAGATTTTTTCCGACGGATATTGGATACCTCGCCACATGGTTCCAAAAAACCAAGAGTACACAGATCGACAAATCCGTTCCGGCACAAGAGTTGATCAAGCTGGTTCCAAAGGCCAATCCAATGACATGACAATTAATTCTTAAAAAATTGGCCAATACACCATGAATACTGAAACCCACCCCCTTCCCCCATTTGCTCCGCCCGACGCCAACCTCCTGATGCTCGTTTCGTTCCCTCCACCGCATTCGCGCTGGAAGATGAATTTTTATTATCCAAATCTCCAAAACGATATATGGCGGATTTTCGGGAAAGTATTTTTTGACGATACGGATTATTTTATTGATGCGGCTGCAGCCGGGAAGCAATTTAAAGAGTCGTTGATCCGCTCGTTTCTGGAAGAAAAAGGGATTGCGGTTACGATACAGCGTATCGGGTGCGACGTTTGCAGGGCAATGCTTCGGATAAGTTTTTGGAAGTGGTCGAGCCGGCGGATTTGGCATCGCTGCTTTCGCGGATACCTCTGTGTCAAACGATAATGATCACGGGCAGGTTAGCAACAAATACTTTATTGCCTTTGCTACCGTCCGAAACGGAAAAGCCGAAAATCGGAGCTTGTGTGGAAACATATTTTAGAAGAACACTGCGGCTTTACCGCCTGCCTTCGTCATCACGGGTATATCCTTTGACATTGGAGAAAAAAACGGCTGCTTATCGGGCTTTGTTTGCAGATTTAGGTTGGTTGTAAACGGCTGATATTAAGGCAAACAGCCATGAAAGCATCATTTCTAAAAGAAAACCCTGTTCATTTTAAACAATAATTCTATTGGGCTTTTCTTTCCAACTGACATCATCGATTTGCTTTCAAAATGTAAATATGCGCTGAAAACCAACTTTGTTCTTTGACAAAATTTAACGACTCACCTAATATTGCCTATTGCCAATTATCTTTCATAAACCTTTTTTTTATAGAGAGAAACTATTATGGAATGGGAATTCAACAGCTACTACACTCTGATTGCGGCGACCCTGGTGCTACTTTTGGGTAAATTTTTAGTAAAAAAAGTCCACCTCCTGCAAAATTTCAATATTCCCGAACCTGTTGCCGGCGGCCTGATTGCGGCCTTGGTGCTGTTTGTTTTGCACCAAATGTACGGCGTCAGCTTCAAGTTTGAAAAATCACTGCAAGACGCATTCATGCTGATTTTCTTTACCTCTATTGGCCTGAGTGCAGACTTCTCGCGCTTGAAAGCCGGTGGTTTGCCATTGGTGATTTTTACCATAGTAGTCGGCTTGTTTATTGTTGTACAAAACGCTGTGGGTGTCGGTTTGGCAACTGTATTGGGCTTGGATCCGTTGATTGGTTTGATGACCGGTTCGGTAACCTTGACCGGCGGCCACGGTACCGCAGGCGCGTGGGGACCGACCTTTGAGAAAGAATACGGGGCCGTCGGTGCGACAACCTTGGGCATAGCAGCAGCCACATTCGGCTTGGTTTTCGGTGGTTTGATTGGCGGTCCTGTGGCACGCCGTCTGATTAACCGTCAAGGCCGTAAGCCGCTTTTTGCTGCAGAAACCTCAACAGAAAACACAAACGACAACAACGACGACATTTTTGAAAAAGCCCACCGCCAACGCCTGATTACCGCAGACAGCGCTGTAGAAACATTGGCTATGTTTGCCGCATGTTTGGCGTTTGCTGAAATAGTGGATGGTTATGATAAGCAATATTTGATCAATTTGCCGAAATTCGTATGGTGCCTGTTCTTCGGGGTGATTCTGCGCAATATTTTGACTACTGCATTTAAAGTCAATATGTTTGATCGTGCGATTGACGTATTCGGCAATGCTTCCCTGTCATTATTCTTGGCAATGGCTTTGCTGAACTTGAAACTGTGGGAATTGACCGGTATGGCCGGCCCCGTGGCGATTATTTTAACGGTACAAGTGGTGGTGATGATTTTATATGCTACCCTGGTTACTTATGTGGTAATGGGTCGCGACTACGATGCCGCCGTATTGTCTGCGGGTCACTGCGGCTTCGGTATGGGTGCCACGCCGACTGCGGTTGCGAATATGCAGTCTGTAACCCAAACATTCGGCTCATCACACAAAGCGTTTTTGATTGTACCAATGGTCGGCGCCTTCTTCGTCGATATCATCAATGTGATTATTCTGTCGGGCTTCTTAAACTTCCTCAAATAATCAGTTAATGAAAGAAAAAGCACTTGTAACATCTTACTTGTTACAAGTGCTTTTGCTATTATGCCGTCTGAAATATCAAAAATGTGTATGGCCTTTTAATTAGACATGGCAATACCTGTTAAGGAGAACATTATGTATCGAAAACTGCTGGCTTTAACGCTCTCAGCCGGCTTGCTGGCTGCTTGCGGCGATGATTCAACCAAGCAGAATACCACGGCTGACTTGGTCTGTACCGACCCTGTCATAGTGCAAAGCGTCCGCAACACTATTCAAGACATCATCAAACAGGAAGCCCGCGCTTTCGCCCGTAACGACAGCCGGCAATTTGTCGATGCCGATAAAATCATTGCCGCCGGTTCCCTGCTCGACATTACATTAGAAGATGCCCAAACCATACGGGAAGGCAATAAAACCTTGTGCAGCGCAGGCTTACGCATCGTCATCCCGACCGATATTGCCAACAGTGCCGCGACAAACAGCCCGTTGATTTACGGCAATACCACCATAAGAGAAATCATTGAACAAAAAATCACAGGCAGCATCCTGAGCTATTCAGGCAACAGCTTCACTACCACCATCCACTACACCCCAAAAAAAACCGATGGTGTCAGCCTCGAAGACAATGCCGTCACCTTAACTGCACAAACCTTATATGCCGCCCTGCTGCCTTACGGCGTGAAAAGCATTGTTATGATTGACGGCAAAGCAGTCAGCAAAGAAGAAGCCCTCCGCCCGAACACAACCGAATCTTTTGACGAACCGCCTGAAGCCGATCCGGAAGATATTTTGGAAAACAATGCTGCCAGCCAATCAGACGGCGTGCCGCAAGACTTAATCGGCTTGGATTCGCATACCGAAATCATTAGTCCGAATACGGATCATTCTTCTCAGAATTCATCATTCTCCATAAATGACTTGGAAAACGCACGCGCACAGAACCGACAAGCCGAAGCAGAAATCAACGGCGTATGGAACAGCATGGAGCACGGCGTACAGCAAGGTATGTTGGACGAACAACGCAGCTGGATTCAAAGCAAATCGCAAAACTGCCTGCAAGCCGCAGCACCTGCCGATAATCCGGCTCAAGCCGAGTATCTTCAGTTGCAATGCGACACCCGCATGACCCGTGAACGCACTCAATACCTGCGCGGCTTTACCATTCAATAAGCACCAAACTTAAGCGGGACTTCTACCAAAAAGCCCCGTTTTTTATATCACTTATTATTCATAAACGCATCCAACCATAACGCATCCCAACCATATTGAAGGCCGTCTGAACACTTTCAGACGGCCTTCAAATCAAACAACTTTCTAACTTTTTACCGAAGCATGATAATATTTATATACCTCGTCCATATTGTCACATTCATACAGCTTCCCCGCATCCAACACCACCGCATTATCGCAATACCGTTTCACCGCACTGTGGCTGTGCAACACCAAAATAATCGAACGGTCTTTACGTTTCTCAAACAACTCATATTGGCATTTATCTATAAAACGCGAGTCACACACCGCAATAACCTCATCAATCAAATAGCAGTCAAACTCCACCGCCAACGATAGCGCAAAAGCCAAGCGCGCCTTCATTCCTGAGAAATAACGCATCACCGGTTCATAAAAATATTGACCCAATCCGGAAAATTCTTCTGTAAACGCCTTCACATAATCAATAT
>NZ_PXYY01000006.1 GCF_003013245.1 Neisseria iguanae | reverse complement strand
TTAACTCCGGTTAAAAATTTGTGAATAATCAGTTTTGTACTATCTTTTAAAAATCCGTAATGTGCTTGGCACTTTTTGCTGTTTATGAGTAAAACCATTAAAGAAGAAGGAATATACAGCTTCCGGCTCGGTATCTGTTGCGCTTCAACTTTGCCGGACATAACCTATCATGCAATAGATGTGCCATTTTTGGCTGTTTTAGAATTTTTGAAATTATTTTTTATATCTTATTGTTTTAATGATTAAATCGTTTAATTTCTCATTTTCAGACGGCACAACCGATACCGATTTGAGAAAATTTAAAAATCTTACAATGACATTTTTTGTCAGTTTCCGTTAATACTCGTCATATCAGGCTTGGACACTTTTTGTCACGTGACATTTTTTGTCAGCTTTGTAATTATTTGAAACAAACCGGATAAACGGTGGTCAAATTGAAACAAACAAATAGCGATACCCGGCAACAAATTCCCTCCTACTGTTTTTAATCAATTTATTTCAATCATTAAAATGAATAAGCCAAAATTAGACATTTACTTTCTTCCAATTTGATGAATCGTTTATTGGGTTAAATTTTGAATAAAGATTAAATATGCCTATAGGTTATTTATTTGGTATTTAATTGCCTTCCGTTTGTTGATTGCTGATAAAACCATCTATCGGTGCATAAGCCACAAAGTCTGCATTTTGATTCAACAACACAATCCAGCCTTTATTCAAGCTGCTGGTAAAAGGCAGGTAATGAAGCTGCTCATCAGGTTTTACGGCAGCGGCTGCAAGAATTTGCGCTTCGCTTAAGCCGCGCGCTTGTGCCAATACCGATAAGGGTTTCATCTTTGCTCGGATTTTTGCGCGTTCTTTTTCATCATCTTCAAGCCACCAATTTGGGCGCATACTTGGCTCAACCCCTTGCAAAGAAAGGTTTAAGCGCTGATTGGCTTCTTCTGTATTCGCCGGTTCGCGCAGGCCGGCACGCTTAACGCCAAACCATGATAATTGCTGCAAGCCTTCAGGGGCATTGGCTAATTGTGCATGATCAACTTCAGCAGCAGTGACCACCATAATCCTATCTTGCTCAAATGCCGCCACAACGGGACGAGCCAATGAGACACTATAAAGCCCATAGAGCAAAGCAGCCAATTGAATTGTGCCGATTAAGCTGAAATCGACGACCCGCTCTTTGGCGGATTTCTTCGGACTGGCCAAAACCAGGGTTAATAAAGGGCCGCATATCACATCAACGACAACCACTAATTGATACAAAGCCAAACCACCGGTTAATTCTTCATAAGGATGCGGATACCAGAGTTTAAAAACCAATAATGCCGCTGCACCGGCCAAAAGAAGGCTGATGAGTAAGTGCCAACCTGCGCTTTTCAGCGCAAATTTAAATCGGGATGTTGTAAGGTTCTTCATATTGAATAAGTGTTTTAAAGCGAGTGTGGTTGTCAGAATATGGGCAATACTTTTTCAGATGGCATGCGATACATTCTGCTGATTGTTTTCAAATAGAAAATAAATGCTTTGGAATAAAATTCCAAGTGTGGCAAAGGCTTCATCTAATTATCTGCCATAAATAAAAAATAAAAAAACCGCTTATTAGGCGGTCTTTTTAAATTTGGCTCCCCGACCTGGGCTCGAACCAGGGACCTGCGGATTAACAGTCCGAAACTAAATATGTAACTATTTGATAAATATAATGTTGATGCCTGCACAACACAGTATTATACAGTAAAAAACCACTATATACGGACACAAATAGGACACACTGTATGGGAGTAGCTAGTAATGATAACTTTATCTCGCAGGATTTTTACCGAACAGCCAGAAAATTGGCAGGGGAAATATGTTTTAAAGTGTACCCACTCATTGAATAGTGCGACGTGATAAAGCAAATGCCCAATAATCGTTTGAAAGTCCGTGTTTACGGAGAAAGATATAAATCAATTGAGGGTAACAAAATCCGATATGTTCCAACCGAGCAGGTAGATATTGCTGCGGATTGGAATATCTAAATTCAAACTAAATAAGGCCGTCTGAAATTCAGTCGGTCTTTTTGCTTTTAAAGGAGATTAAATTTTGAACGCTAAAAATCTGTTCGCAATTGTGGTGGCATTAGCATCTGGTATCTGTGTCTCCGCGCCTTATCCGCAATATCAACATTTAGTCGAAAAACACGCAGCGGCACAGGGTTTAGATAAAAATCTCGTATGGGCGGTTATGGCGCGCGAAAGCGGCGGCAACCGTTACGCCCTGTCTAACAAAAACGCACGCGGCCTGTTGCAGGTTATTCCTCCAACGGCAGCGCGGATGGGGGTTAATCCCAAATACTTGTACAAACCCGAACACAATATCATCGCCGGTACGCGTTATCTGCGTTTTTTGCAAGATCGGTACAAAGGCAACATTGATTTGATGCTAGCCGGATATAACGCGGGCGAAGGTGCGGTGGACAAGTACAGGGGCATCCCGCCCTACCGCGAGACGCAAAAATATGTGAGGCTGGTCAAAGCCCGCTATGCCCGATTGAACGGTGGTGTGGTTCGTGTGTCTGCTCCGGCGATGAAACCCGCTGTGGCCAAAGCCGTCCGCCAAGAGCAAATCGCCTTGCATCAGCCTGAGCGTCAGCCTTGGGATGCGTTTGGCGATTTTTAAATTATATAGAGTAACTCATTCTCTTAATTTAGCCGCCTGTTTGACCTACAGGCGGCTAAATGCTTTCAGACGGCTTGAAAGTATTCCCCGCCCGTAACGGGCTTTTTTATTTTATTTATTTGGAGTTAAACATGAAACAGAAAAATGCAGCTTTACGGCTGTTTGATGCGGCTAAATGCAAATTGATGGGGACACATTTTCTGCGTTCCTTACTGATGTGTACATTAGCTTTCGGCGCACAGTATGCAATGGCGGCAGGTGGATTCGACCAAGGTACGGATATCCTTGAAAAAATCCGAGACACGATTTATGTGATTGTTGGGGTAATTGCCACTATTGCACTACTTTGGCAGTTTGCTTTGGGTTTTATGAATAAGAAAGAGTGGCCGGATGTGATGGGAACTTGTCTGTGGATTTTGGGAGCAGGTGCTGCCGTTGCATTCGCAACTTATCTGTTTACCTCTGGCGGCAAAATGAAATTCAGCTAAATACCGCCTGTTGGCCATTCAGGTTGTATGGAAAAACTGTTTAACGGAAAACAGTGACTGCTGACAGCCTGAATGCCTGCTTCCCAGCAAGGAGACTAATTATGCTAGATGAAAACATCCATACGGAATTTCCAACCTATAACGGCATGAACCGTCCGGCCATGATGTTTGGCGCACCACTAATGCCGATGGTTATTGCCATCTTTATTCTGATGATGATTGCCATGATAGCGCAATTGATTATCGGCAAAACAGGGTTACTGTTGGCAGGTTTGATTATTCCGATTTATTTCGGTCTTAAAACCATCAGCCAAAACGATGACCAAGCATTCAAAATCTATGCTTTGGAAGCCAAGTGGTTACTGCGGCGGATTGCTGCGGGTGCAAAACTGGCCACTTTTACTTTACACGCAGGCAAATACGGAAGGCATTCTGATGACTACAAAGATTACCAGCGACTATTGGAGCAAGACGCTCAACCGCACAGCGGCAATGGCAGATTTCGTCCCGAAAATCTGCCAACACGTTACCAATGAAATTGTTTATTACGAAACAGGACATTACGGTTTTGTCCTAAAAATGGACGGGTTGCCGTTTGACGGCGTGGACGACAACCGTCTTTACGCTTATTTTGCCAACTTGCGCAAAGTTTTAACGGGGGTAGGCAAGAGTTTGGGCAACCGTGGTGCGATATGGACAACGCTTAAACGCGAGCGGATTAATTTTGACCGCGAATACGGCTTTACAACCGAGTTCAGCCGCCGTTTTTCAAACGACTACCTGAAGCGTTTCCGTGAAGAAGACTATTACGAAAACCTTTTTTATCTGACAGTCTTAATTAAAAACAGCGATATGGATTCAGGTATCAAAGAATGTAACGAGCAAATGCAGATTCTTCTGCGTGCCTTAGAGCCTTATTCTCCACAAGTATTGAGTGCATGGCAAAATCCCGAAGAAGTGGCATTTTCCGATGTATATCGTTTCTATGGCAGCCTGATTAACGGCAAAGCAGACAATATTCCGCTTTCGCCTCAATCGGCCTATAAAAGCATCCCTGCGGCCAGCTTACACTTTGGTACAGATATTTGCGAAATTCGGCCGGAAAGTGGTGGTCGCAAATATGCCGTGATGTACGATTTGCGCGATTTCGGGTTGTCCAAACCTAAAGTGTTGACCAATCTTCTTACTCTGCCTTGCGAATTCACGCTCACACAGAGCCTGATATTCATCAATCCGTACGATATGCAGCAGAAAATCAAACGGCAACTGCATAATTTCGCGTCAGTAAATGATAAAGCTGCTGACCAACAGGCAGAATTGGAAAGCGCATTGGGCAGATTGACAGCAGGCGAAATCATGTTTGGCGATTATTCGTCTGCCTTGACCGTATTTGGGCGTACACCTGAAGAAGCATCTGGCAACGGAGCAAAAGCCTATTCTGCCTTTTTGAATTCGGGCGGTTTCCGTTTTATGAAAGCGGGTTATTCTGCACCGTCCACTTGGTTCAGCCAAATCCCCGGTTGCAAAGACAAGCCGCGCAGTTTCCCAAAAACCACGGAAAACCTCGCCTGCACTTTCGGCATCCACAATTATTCGCACGGCAAGAAAACGGGTAATCCTTTGGGCGACGGCAGCGCGGTTATGCCTTTGCAGACCTTATCCAAAACGGTTTATGACTTCAATTTTCACTTTACCAATCCGAAAGACGATAATGTCGGCGAGAAAATCGCAGGGCATACCTTGATATTAGGTGCGACAGGAGCGGGTAAAACCACACTGCAATGCGCACTGATGGCTTTTGCCGAAAGATTTGAGCCGTATATTTTCGCCTTGGATTTGGACAGGGGTATGGAAATTTTCATCCGTGCCATCGGCGGCAGCTATTTTGCTTTGGATGCGGGTATGCCGACTGGGCTGAATCCGTTCCAACTGCCCGATACCCCGTCCAACAGGGAATTTCTCTATACCTTAGTCGGCATCTGCGGACAGAATGAAGCGGGACGACTGGCGGCAGCGGAAGAGAAACAGATTCAGGATGCTGTGGACGCGTTGATGGATTTGGATTGGCCAATGCGCCGCTTCAGCCATCTGCTGCAACATATTCCCAGCCTGCCTGACCCTGACTGCCTATATGTGCGTTTGGCCAAATGGTGTGAATCGGAAAACGGACGCTTTGCATGGTGCTTGGATAATCCCGAAAACCTGTTTGACCCTGCCGACTTTTGGCGTGTTGGTTTCGATTTAACCGACATCCTGAAAGACGGCTATCCGCCGACCGCGCCTGTTCTTGCCTATATGTTCCATCTGCGCAATATCATGATGGATAAGGTAGCGGAGCAAAACGGACTGCTTGCCAGTATTATTGAAGAATTTTGGTGGCCGTTGCGCTTTTCGGCAACGGAAGAATTGATGCTGAAAATCCTGAAAACCGACCGTAAACGCGGCGGTTTTTTAATTTTGGTATCACAGTCGCCCGAAGATGCCATCAACAGCCGTATTTTTCCTGCTATTGTGCAGCAGACGCCAACCAAGGTGTTTCTGCCTAATCCCGATGCCGAGTATGAAGGCAGCTATCAACGTTGCGGTATTTCCAAAAAAGAATACCAGCAACTTGTGGAATTGCCATTGGAGAGCCGTACTTTCTTGGTCAAACAGTCCAAACAGTCTGCTTTTGCCAAACTGGATTTGTACGGTATGCACGAAGCTATTGCTGTTTTATCCGGTAATACCGCCAATGTGGAGCTATTGCACCGCACTATGGACGAGTACGGAAATGACGTGCGGGACTGGTACGAGCCGTTTATCAAAGCTGCTACCAAAGGTCGGGCTGAGTTTAGACAGTCTGAAACTGCTGCCGAAATGTCTTAACGTTCGGTTTTACGTTTCAGGCCGTCTGAAAAAACCGCAGATTTCTGCGGAACAACGCAGGCGGGTAACACCGCCTACTTTGCCGCATTTGCGGCTTTTTTCATTTAAACAGGAGTATTGTTATGCAAAATACCAAAAAACCGCTTGTCCGCAAACTAGCCGCCGTCTTAATTTCAGGCAGCCTTGCCGTTTCCCTGCCTGTTATGGCGGGAGGTATTCCGGTATTTGATGGTGTGGCGGTTGCCCAAGCAATTCAGCAGGGTATTCAAATGGCCGAACAAATCCAAAATCAGGTCAAGCAAATTGAACAGTTGAAAAAACAGGCTCAAGCACTGACCAGTCGTAACAACTACGGCAATATGTTCAACACACAAGCCCGAGAGCAACTGCCGAACGATTGGAAAGACTTTTACGATGCATTGGGCAAAGCAAATAACCAAGACTTGCTTAAAGGCAAAAGCTATGACCCAAAAGCAGCAGCAAACAATCTGAGCAAACAGTTTGACCTGATGTTGAAAGCGGCACGCGATTCCGAAATCCGCATGGACAATCTGAACAAACTGATGGCTGAAGTAAACCGCACCCAAGATGCAAAGGCGGCTGCTGATTTGGGCAACCGTATTGCTGTTGAGCGTGCCATTATTTCTCAGAATCAGACCAATTTGGATACCATGTGGCGGATGTTTGAGATGCAGAAAGAAAACAACCGTAAACAGCTTCGTATGGCTGTGCGTTGCTCTAAGGCTAAACGAGCAGATATAAAGGTTAATGACTGCTAGTAATTATATTATGACGTATTCAGGCGGTCTTAATGTATTTGAGGCTGTCTGAATCCCAATTTCATAAGGATAATATTTATGAATAAAGTTCTAATCTTTCCAGTTGGTTTGATGCTTATTCTGTTCGCGGGTTGCCAGCCAAAATTAAGTGCAGAAGAAGCTAGAGAACTAGATAAGCGTATTCTCCGACGTGTGGCTGGTTGTGTACATGCTCAGAAAGTAGATGTACAAGATTCAAATCTTTGCATCCAATTACAGGAGTCCTGTAACGAAGCCAAAGAAAACAATCACGAAAATAAATATTGTACGGCATTAGAGACGGGGGCAATCATGTAATTAAATCACTCTAAACCTATGTCGGCATGTAGAAGCGCATACTAATTTTTCAAGGAAAAAAATATGGCCAGTAGTGTATTTCAAGGGATTGCTGATGAATTTGTAGTTAAATTCGGAGCTGATTTATTCAAAGATATTGGTAATTTTATTTCTCATATTTCTCCACTATTTGCAGCAGGTTTCGGTATATATATCTGCATTATTGCTTTAGATGCCTATAACAGGGGATTAGACGAAAGTGCCGTGGATTTGAGTAAAAGAATGTTTGGGTGGATGGTAATTATTGCTGCTGCTTTTAATGCTTCGCAATATGGTGTGATTGCAGAGTGGGTTTATGGATTACCTGATGCCACAGCAGCAGCATTTGGTGGAAACTTAGAAGCGGGATTATTTGATAAAGCTACTGATAAGATAGAAGCGATTTCCGTGCAGTTTGAATTACTCCGTGAGCCTTTTGATGATTTAGATGAGTTAGGTTATGTATTGATGCTTTTCGGAGTTGAGTATGCCATAAAAATTTTAGCTTATCTTTTATTGGGTGTAATATTTGCCTATTATGTTGTAGGTAAGATATTATTATCACTGAATTTAATGGTTGGACCTTTGTTTGTTGGAGCAATGCTTTTCCCCGCAACACGACAGTATGGTATGAATTGGATAGGGCAATGTCTAAACAGTATTATTACTATTGCCTTGTTAGCGGTATTATCTGGTTTGCAAATGGAATATTTTTCAGGAAAAATAGACGAATATGCAACACTCTTAACAAATGATATGGGAACCTCTTTAGGAGCTGCTGGTGCAGTAGGGACGGCAGCCGCATTAATTCCAATATTTATGACAATGACTATCGCTTTTGTATTAGCAGTTTGGAAACTACCTGCAATGGTTTCTGCTTTAACAGGGGGAGCCAGTATGGAAGGATTTGGTGGCAATTTAGGAAGAATGGCTGGCAATACCCGTACTGCACAAGCCATAAATAGATTGCCTGCCAATATTGGAAAAGCCTTTACTCAAGCTTTTACGAAAATATTTGGTAATAGCAATAAAGGAGGCGGTATTTCTCCTAAATGAGCTTTGAATTATAAATTAGGGGCTTAGGAAGCAAAATCACCAAATATAGTGATAAGCTTCTGAAATAAAATTAAAAAACAAGTACCAAAAGTTCAGCAAAATTACCGAGCCTAAATTCCGTCAAATCCTACGGTTTTTCTCCTTGGATCTGACCGCTTCCGATACCGCCAGACTGACAGGAATCAGCGTCAGAAGCATCAACAGCCTGTACCTGAAACTACGGCGACGATTGGCTGACGAATGTGAGCGGCAGACACCTTTGTGCGGCATAGTGGAGTTGGACGAATCCTATTTCGGCGCAAAACGTATCCGAGGCAAACGCGGGCGCGGTGCGGGCGGTAAAACGATTGTTTTCGGCATACTTAAACGAGGTGACAAGGTTTATACCGAAATCGTTTCCGATGCTTCAAAAGCAACGTTACAAAAGGTTATCAGAGGACATATCTCTGTTGAGAGCGTCATCAATACTGATGGATGGCGCGGTTATCAGGGGTTGGTCGATATGGGCTTCGCGAAGCATTTCAGAGTGTGTCATGGTGATAATGAATTTGCCCGTGGTACTCAGCATATCAACGGTATCGAATCTTTTTGGAGCTACGCGAAGCATCGCCTGGTACAATTTAACGGGGTGCCGAAACATACGTTTTACCTGCATTTAAAAGAAACCGAGTTCCGCTTCAATCACTGGCATGATGATTTGTACAAAGTGCTGTTGGGAATGTTGCGGAAAGATCCTTTAAAATGAATTTTGCTTCCTAAGCCCCTAAATTATATTTGCGGCCTTTAAGAGAGAGGACAAAACGATGGAGAGTAAGACTATTTTGTGTGAGTATTGCCATACTCCCGTGCCATACCGTGCAAAGGTGTGTACAGGTTGTCAAGCAAAGGTTTCATATGGCACACCTGCTTTCCTAATTTTTCTACTTGCTACTTCTCCATTTTTAATTATGTTTATGTCGGCAAAATATGAAATAGAGTTAGGTTTCTATCTAATGTTTCCTTTACCTATATTCATAGGTATTCTGTGTAAAAAGCTATTTAGAAATAATGTATCTTTTAATAGATATACTAGGTCTGACCGACTGTATTAACATATCGATTAACAAACCGCTGCAGAAGGGGGTATGATGTTCTCACTACTAAATCTCATAGCGGTTGATATCGCACCCGTCAGTTGCGGATTTTTTATGCCTGAAATTTCCGTTTCAGGCCGCCATCTTTCAATGACGGGTCGAGAGAACCTAATATAATACCCTCAAGGGGAATAAGTTCCGCTGTCTATGAGTGGTAGTTAAAGCCTGCCCACCTAAAATCCGCGTTATGCGGTTTTTTTATTGCCTGACAAAAAGAAACTTGTTACCATGGATACGCTGTTCAATAGCAGCGCAGGCTTGGTCGTCTGTTTTTTTCAACTGGCAAAATTGCCGCGTACGCGGCTAATTTTTTGCTCCAAAATGGTTACTCAAATTTGAGTAACCAAATCAAATATGGGGCGGGCTAGGCAGGACACCGCGAGGTGTGCTGTTTCCAGTTGAGCAGTCGACCAACCTGCCTAGTTTCCGCCTCACCCAATCTTGGTCGGTTGGTTGGCGGAGTTTTAGACTTCAACTGGAGCAAAAAATGAACTCAAAAAACCTCATCCTAGTATTCAACGGACAAATTTCCAATTCCGAAACCTTATTGTGCGATGCGCGTAAACTGCACGAGTTTTTAAAAGTTGAAACTCGGTTCAACGACTGGATTTCTCGTCGCATTGAAGAATATGGTTTTCAGGAAAATCAGGATTTTTTGGTTACTAAAATTTCAGTAACCAAAAATTCAGGACGTGGCGGAAACCGTAAAGCCGTATCGGAATACCACCTCACTCTGGACATGGCGAAAGAGCTGGCGATGGTCGAGCGCAACGAACAGGGACGCGCCGCACGTCGCTACTTCATTGAGTGCGAGAAAAGGCTGCACGAAGCACAAAGGCTGTCTGAAAAGAAACAGCTTCCCGCCAAAATCAAACGCCGCATCAAAACCCGAGACGATTTGTCTTTTACCCGCCGCGATGTGCAGGGCAGGTTCATCAACTGGCATCCGCCGACAGGCGAAAACGGTATTTATTGGCAGGATGCCTATATGATTGGGCAGGCATGGTTTGATGAAGTAAGGGAGTTGGCAAAAAACAATCCCGAAGAAGCATTCCATGCTCTTACGCACGCAACACGTCTGATGGCGGTGCATACCGCACTTTATGACGGCGGTAACGGGTTTGGTTATGTAGAAGGCTTTTTCAGTAAAATGGCACGTTACACTCTAACTGCGGTTTTGTCGCACCAAGAAGAAATTGCTTTTCCGTTTGCATCAGATCCAAGTTCTGCGGTTGATTTAGCCGTTTATCTGAAACAGGCCGCGCCACTATCCGACGACGAATTGCGCTGGCAGGCATGGACGGAAAGCGAAGCCTGCCGCCGCAGGTGTTTTGAAATGAAATTGGCCGAGTTATCGGGTTTGTATTCCTGATAATCTGATGCCGTCTGAAAATAAGATGTTTCAGACGGCATTTGTTGTATTTAACTTTTCTGAAGGAAAGAAAACCGCCCACTCTTAACAGAGCAGGCGGAAACGCAAGGTTTTTTGTTTGCCGTTCTTAGTTGACTAAGAGCAGGAACAGGGCTAAGATAATCTTAACGACTGTCCGCAGTCTCAGCCATGAACGACCAGAGCGAGTGGTACGTTTCATACTTGAAACCATCCTTTCTAGGGCGGTTTCAGCACAAAGCCCCACTGCGAATGGGGCTTTGTTGCTACCAGCCCCGACGCAATTATACCCGAGAAACCCGTAAAGCGATTTGCGGGTTTTCTGTTATCTGGAGGAAAGCCTCCACTCCTTACAAGTCAGATGTAAGTTTTCAATATTCTCCGACAGCCGGAACGTTTAAACGATCCGGCTGTTTTTATTTCTACCTTTACTTCATCACGAAAGGCAAACTTATGTTTTTCAAAACCTGTACCGCTGCGTTGACGGCAGCTTTTTTATTGTCCGCTTGCGCCCACCGTGCGCCTAAACCCTACGGTAAACCGTTCCCGATTAATGCCAAACAGATAGCCGATTCAACACACAAGACCCTACATCATGTTTCAACACACAGGGCGATACTATAGAAGTACATCGCTCTATGTGTTGTCCTTCTTTGGAAAGAGGTTACGCCTCTCGCAGACAGACCCAACACTACCGCCGTGAACGGCGGGGTTTCAACCATTAAGGAATTTCGATGACCAAGAACACACAACAGGCCGAACGCCATAAGCCGATGCCGCCGCTTAAGTTCATTGAAGCTGCACGTGCTTTTGAGACGGCAGAGATAGATCGTGTCCGCAAAACCGCTAAAACCGCATGGCGCATTACCGCCGCCTCTCTTCTGATAACAGGGTTGGCAGTCGGTGCGGTAGCCGGTTTGACACCGCTTAAAACCGTTGTACCGTTTTTAGTGCGGGTGGATAACAACACAGGGGCAACCGATATTGTTACCACGCTGAAGAACCAACAGCAAAGTTATGGAGAAGTGATAGATAAAGCAAACTTATCCTTCTATGTGAAGAGCCGTGAGGGCTATGATTGGTATGCGGTTCAGGATATGTTTGATGCGACAAACCTGATGTCGGATAGCTCGCTACAATCTGAATTGGTACGGCTTTATAAAGACAGCCCGAATGCTCCTCATAGGATGTTGACCGACAAATTCCGTATCAATGTCAAAATTTTGTCTATCAGTTTTATCGGTAAAACTGCGCAGGTACGCTACGAAAAAACCATGATACCGCTTACTGCGGACAAAAACGTGATACCGCCGCAACGCTATGTAGCTACCATCAGTTATGAATACCGTGATGCGTCCATGTCTGATGAGGCACGGCTGGTTAATCCGCTCGGTTTTACGGTAACAAGCTGGCGCACCGATAAGGAGGCTGCACAATGATGTTTCTTTCCTCATTTGTAAAACGAAAGTTCAGATCATCTGAAAACAAACAACGAAATAAAAACAGCTATATGACCGCCTTTGCATTGAGTGCTTGGGCGGTTTTGTTTTCTAGCCAAGCTGTCGCCGATCCGCGTATACGTACGGAAAATTACAGTGAAAAGCGTGTTTATACCGTGTATGCCAAAGTTGGACGGGCGGCATTGGTGCAGCTTCAAGATGGCGAATATTTGGATTCCCGTTCGTCAGCTCTCGGCATGGGAGATGCACTGGCTTGGAAAATGTCGGTTCGTGGCAACAATATCCTGTTCAAACCGTCTGAAGCGAAGCCTGCTACCAACATGATTGTGGTTTCGGATAAGCGGACTTACGTGTTTGACTTGAAGATAGCCACGGCCAAGCAACCGCCAACTTATGTACTTCGCTTCCGCTATCCAGAGGACATCCGCCGTATCAGGGAAGCTCAGGCAGGGAAACGCCGTACCGCAATGGTTGCATTGGCTGCGGCAGGCGGTGTGAGGCCGACAGGTAAATCAAACGTCAATTACTGGGGACGCGGCGACAAAACGCTTGCGCCGACCGAATTATGGGATAACGGCCGCTTTACCTATTTCCGTTTTGATAACGGTCGCGTTTTGCCTGTGATTTACCGCATCAACAACGATGGAACGGAAAGTTTAGCGGATTTCCATGTGGAAAAAGACACCGTTATCGTTCATGAAACTGCTGAAAAATTTGTGCTGCGTTCGGGTAAGTCCGTCTTAGGAATCGAAAACCGTAGTCATGATGGTACGGGTACATTTAACCGAACAGGCACAGATGACGGCGCAAGTGTGCGCCTATTGAAATAGAAAGGACAGAAAATATGGGTTTTTTTGACCGTTTCCGTCGTCGTAAAAACCAAGATGACGGTAATTCAGTAGAAGAACAGGTGGCCAACAGTACAACAATGTACGACAAGGTAGATAACCCTGAATTGGAAGGCGGCGTACCCGATGTCCAATCGTCCGGAGGTGTATCTAAAAGCCCGCAACAGTTGGTTTTACTGGGTGTTGCACTACTTGGCTCGGGTTTGGCAATTGCGGGGCTCATGGTATGGCTGAACCGTGAGCCTGCTGTTGAAGAAGAACCGCAAGAAAAACCTGAAATTTCAAGCGATAGCCAATATGATTTTACTGCCGACCAAGTACGTCTGCAACAACAGCAGGAAGTTTCTGCGGCATCTGCTCCTGAAGGTATCACAACGACACAGCCTGCATCGGCAGCTTCGACCGTTGCAACGGTGGAAGCCGTATCTGAGCCTGTTGCTTCTCCTCCTACCGAACCGCCACCTAAAGACCGTAAATTAACTGGCGATGTTTTGGTAGCGACAGATGGAGGGGCAACACAAGCGGCAGCGGGTGCGGCTTCGGGCAGTGCATTCACAGAACCTGTTATCAGCGGCTTGGATAACTCGGAGTTGTCGGGTTTGCGTTCAGATGGAGATACGCTGCAAAAAGGCAGTTTTGCGGACAAGTTAAATCCCACGTCAACCGCATCTGTACAAGCATCACGAAGCCCGTCTGGCGACTACCTGTTGGCCAAAGGTACGAATATTTCCTGCACCATGCAGACTAAAATCGTTACCACCCAACCCGGCTTTACACGTTGTATCGTAGATAAAGATGTTTACTCTGCCAACGGCAAAGTGCTGTTACTGGAACGCGGAACCAAAATTACGGGTGAGCAGACTGCTGCGCTGCTTCAAGGCCAAGCGCGGGTTTTTGCTCTTTGGAATGAGGCGGAAACACCGTACGGCGTAAGAGTTTCTTTGGCCAGCCCTGCTGCGGGACAGCTTGGCGAAGCCGGCATCGGTGCACGGGTCAATAATCATTTTTGGCAACGTTTCGGCGGTGCAGTCATGATTAGTCTGATTGGCGACTTGGGCGATTATGCCGCCAACCGCCGAAATAGTCATGGCGAAGGTCAGACTTTCAATTTTGATACTACGTCGGAATCCGCACAGGACATGGCGACAGAAGCCTTGAAAAACAGTATTAATATCCCGCCGACAGGCTATGTAAACCAAGGTAGCCGAATTAACATCATTGTTGCCCGTGATGTTGATTTCAGCAGGGTATATGAGCGTGTTAATCCTTTGGAAACGTCGATATTGCCCACAGATTAACTTGTTTTGCAACAAGCTGATTTAGGCAGTCTGAAGTGTTTTCAGACTGCTTTTTTATGGGCACTGTTAATTCCATAGACTGAGCCTAGAAAATAGGTGTCAATTCCATTCCAAAACTGAGCCACAGTTGTGGTCTAAAAATGAGCCAGATAAACGGAGAGTGGCTCAGTTTGCACGATATTTTACTGGAACGAAAATGAACAATAACACTATCAAGGCAGATGCTTCAGCCCTGAATTTTTTGGATAACCTCGGTATTAGCAAACAGCTTGCTCGAGAAGGGTTGACCGAAGTTATGATAAACCGCCCATTTGAAATGTTTGTAGAGGGCAGTTTCGGTGTCGAGCGTTTGGATGCTCCCGAATTATCCTTGGACAGGCTCAACAAGTTGGCCAATGTGCTATGCAATTTGAATGGCAAGCATATTTCTACTGCAAACCCCATCCATTCGGTAACTTTACCCCACGGTGAGCGCGGGCATATCATGTTGCCACCCAGTTGTGAAGACCGTACTGCTGTTTTTGCCATCAGAAAACCATCTACCAGCCGTTTTTCTTTAGACGGCTATATTGATACCGAACGGTTGCAAGGCTTTACTGATTATTCCCGCTACGGAAACGCAGATAGCATAGATGGCGGTGTGGAAATAGACGGCTCACAGTTCAGAGATGTGTGCGACAAAATGAAACTGCCGCATGATGTGCCGCTTGCATCTTGGCAGTACCAAATGTTAGAGGCGAAAGCTAACCGAGATCTAAGCACTTTTTTCAAAATCGCCATTGAGCAGAAATTGAACATCTGTATGGTAGGCGGTACTGGGTCAGGCAAAACCACGTTTACCAAAGCACTTGTAGATTTAATTCCGTTCGGCACCCGTCTCATTACTATTGAAGACACGCACGAATTGGACACACCCAATCATCCCAACCATGCCCACTTATTTTACAACGAGCATATCACGGCCAAACAAATCATTGCCGCCTGTATGCGTCTGAAGCCCGACCGTATCCTGCTTACCGAATTGCGCGGCGACGAAGCATGGGATTATCTGTCTGCACTCAATACGGGACATCCTGGCGGATTGACTTCAGTTCATGCCAACGATGCCCGAAGTGTGCATTACCGGATTGCTCAGCTTGCAATGGAATCGCCTGCGGGCAAGTCCATGCCATATGACTATATTCTCAATACAGTACGTACCACGATTGACGTGGTGTGCTTTTTTCGTCGGACGTATATGACTGAACTGTATTTCGACCCGGTAGAAAAATATCAAGTCCTGAGGGGGAAGGCATAACAGATTGTATTTTTAAGAATTTTAAAGGAGCAATATTATGGATAAAGAGTCAGCATTGCAACGAATAAAAAAATGTTTGGCATTAGGTAAATCATCCAACGAACACGAAGCAGCACAGGCACTAAAACATGCACAGATTTTGATGGACAAATACGGTTTGACCGCTTCGGACGTGGAACTGGCGGAAGTAATGGAACACTACATCGGAGCACCGCTGATCGCACCGCAATGGCATTGGAATTTGGTCCATCTTTGCGCCTATGCGTTCGGCTGCGAACGATGGCATCGCAAAACTTATACGGGTGGCGGATTTGTCTTTTGCGGCATTAACGGCCGCTCCGAACTGGCTGCATATGCCTACGAAGTTTTGTTGCGACAACTCAAAGCCGCACGGCGTAAATATATGAAAACGGAACTGTCTCGGGTACGCATCGGTAAAAACAAAACCGCCCGTGCCGACAAATTCTGCGAAGGCTGGGTGGCCAATGTTCGGGACACCGTACAGGAATTTGCCTATACCGAAGCGGAAGCCGAACTGCTCGCACGTTACAAAATCGAGAAGTACGGCATGATGAAACAGGCCAAAACGCGCGATGTAAGAGCCAACATTGGTCTCGGCGACTATTGGGCGGGGCATGATGCCGCCGACGGTGTACGCTTGGATATGCCGTGAAATTCCGTGTCCAATCCTGCCGCCGTTCGGTGGTCTCGTTGACGGTTGCTCTACTGTCCGCTGCCTGCGATTGGAGCTTGTTCGGAGAGCCGTCGGCGATTCGTCCGTCTGCGGAAGAACAAACAGTTTCCTGTCGTATTGTTGGCATTTCGGACGGCGATACGCTTACTTGCCTGACCGAACAGAAACGGCAAATCAAAGTGCGTCTGCACGGTATAGACGCACCCGAAAAAGCCCAAGCCTACGGGCAAAAAGCCAAGCGGCATTTGTCAGACTTGGTGTACGGCAAAACGGTCATGCTCGACGTTACCGATACCGACCGCTATGGCCGCACAGTTGCCGTTGTGTTTTCAGGCAGCCTGAACGTGAACCGGCAAATGGTCAAAGACGGCTACGCATGGGCATACCACCGATACGGCAGTGCGTATGAGGCAGATGAAACGGTGGCCAAATCTGCCCGCAAGGGATTGTGGTGGGACACGAATCCCATTGATCCTGCCGAGTTCAGACAAAACGAGCGCAAATAAAACCGTCTGAGTGCGGTTTTATTTATTGAAAACAATCCAAAGGATATGTGTAATGAATATTTTCTTCTCTCAAACCGAACAATTATTTGACGGTTTCCTACGTTTTGGCTTTATTCCTGAAGCCGCATACAGCCAAGAAGATAAGACGATATTGGTTAAATATTACCTAACCGTTCGCGAAGGTTTGGATTTTTCTTTACCTGAAAACGCTTACGCTTATAACAAGGCCTTGCGGGACAAATTGTATCCGAAGGCAGAACAGTTGCTGGCCGGACGCTAGTCAATCTACGTTTTTTGGCGGCTTGCTCAGATTCTTCAATACTCGGGTATCTGCCATCTTGCCGCAGGCTTCGACCAACTCCCTCCAAACTTCGGCAGACATTGAGCATTGGGTTTCAAATACCTCTGATTCTTTAATAAGCTGTTTCAATTTTGTTTCTGCGGCGGCCAGGTCTGATTCATTTTCATCTTTGATATATCTCAGTAACAGAACCGACAACAGCATTGTTTCGCCAAATAGTTTGTTGCGCTTTGCTTGCAAGGTCTGCTCTATACGGATTGCATGTTGTATCTCATGCAGTTCCGTTCGCAGACTGTCTATTTCATCGAGCATTTTTTCAACAAACAGTTGGCCTACATCCGCCGCATCCAGTTCATTCCAATCATCCATTCATTTTCCTTACCAACATTTGAGAGAGGTTTCATTATGCCATACGACAACACCCTGCACCTGATGGGCTTTCTCGGGAGCGACCCTGAAGGCGGTTATTTTAACGACGGTACGGCTCATGCCAAATTATCGTTGGCAGTCAACGAAAAGCGGCGTGGTAAAAACGGAGAACAGTTAGAACACACAGAATGGTTTCCCATATTGTTGCGCGGCAAAGCAGCCGAATTTGCCCTGAACTATCTGAAAAAAGGCAACTGCGTATCGGTTTGGGGAAGCCTTTGGTCAAGACGGTTTACCGATAAACAGAACAACGAACGCACGGTGTATGAAGTACGCGGCGATAAAGTGAAATTCATCTCGGCCAAACAGTCCGAAACATCGGAAAACGGTACCGGAGACGATGGCGCGGCAGCGTATTTGGGCTGATGTCCGATACGCTAAGGCGTTTCAGACGGCCTAAGCCGTTTTTTTATGGAGTAAAACAGATATGTCCGACACCAAAAAACTGCCCGCCGTCCTGTTCGGCTTGGGTCTTACCCCTTTTGCCGCAGCAGGCGGCCTGTATCTTGCCTCTTGGCTGTTTACCCGTTGGCTGTCTCTGAAAAGTGCGCCGTCCGTATTGATGCTGCCGCGCTATTGGCCATATTACGACAGACTGCCTGAAAACATGGTTTTCCCTTTGCAGGCTACATCCGTCATTGCCCTTCTACTCGCTGCCGTCCCGCTTGCCGCCATACTGGCGGCTTTGTTTATGAAACCGAAGCGGGAATTGCACGGGTCGGCACGTTTTGCCAATACTGCCGAAATAGCCAAAACAGGGTTGCTGAAACCGCCCGAAAAGCATAAACCGTCCGAGCCTCTGCCGATGCCCAGTCTGTTATTGGGCAGATACAGGGGCAAGTTCCTGCGTTGGGCGGGCAATGAATTTCTGTTCGTTGCCGCCCGTACCCGTGCGGGTAAGGGTGTATCGCTGATTATTCCGAACTGCCTGCATTACCGCGACAGTATGGCAATCTATGATCCGAAATTTGAAAACTTTCTGCTGACGGCAGGCTACCGTGCCAGCGTCGGACAGAAAATTTTTCTGTTCAATCCGGGCGGCTTGATGCCGGGTATGAGCAAAGCCGATTTCGATTCCGGCGATACGGCACATACCGAAAGACTGTTCAAGCAGGCCAAACTGATTAAGGGATTGCGCAGCCACCGTTGGAATCCGTTCAGCTATGTATCGCGTAATCCGCTGTTTATGTACAAAGACATCAGCAATATGGCGGCCATCATGCTGCCGATGAGTGCCAAAAGCAGCGGCGGCGACGGTAACAGCAGTTTTTGGGTAGAATCCGCCCGTAAACTGTTTGTCGGTTTGGCACTTTTTATGCTGGAAACCGAAGATGAGCGTGAAAACCGCAATACCGACTATCGGGAGCGCAGTACCTTGTCTTATCTCTACCGTCTGACCAGCCCGAAAAACGGCAAAAATCTGTCCGAATGGATTAGGGACGAACTGGACAGACGCAACAGAACAGGCAGACCGCTGTCGGATGCCTGCCAAACCCTGCTGGACGGTTTTGCCAATGGTAATGCGAAAACCAATGCCGATATTCTTGCCACCATGACCGCCCCCTTGGGGATATTTTTAGACCCTGTTGTAGAAGCGGCCACATCAGGCGACGATTTCCGCTTGGATGAACCCCGCCGCCAGCGTATGACTATCTACATCGGTATCAATCCGACCGAAACCTCCACCTTTTCACGTCTGACCAATCTGTTTTTCAGCCAGTTTATACAGGTCAATGTAGGTCAAGGGCTGCCTGAAAACAATATCGACCCCGACACGGGCAAAACCAAACTGCCGTTCCAATGCCTGCTGCTGATGGATGAGTTTCCGGCTTTGGGCAATATCCCTGCGATACAGGAAGGTGTGTCGTATGTGGCCGGATACGGATTGCGGATGATGATTATCGCCCAATCCCCTGCGCAGATTGAAGCCGTGTACGGTCGGGAAAACGCCCGCGCCTTCTTTACCAACTTTGCCGCCCGTGCTCTGTTCACACCGCGAGACCAGACAGAAGCAGAAGAGTACAGCAAAATTTTGGGCAGCGAGACGGTTAAAGCCAAATCGGTTTCGCGTAGCCGCGGCAAAGGGACAAGCCGCAGCCAAAGCGTGAGCGACCAAAAACGTGCTTTGATGTACGACAGCGAAATCAAGCAGATGCCGATGGATAAGTGTATTTTGGATATGGCGGCATCACGGCCGATCTATGCCGACAAAATCCGATACTACGACGACCCTGCATTCAAAGAACGCGCAGGCAGGCCGATACCGCATATTCCGGAACTGCACTTTGTTTCAGGCGGCCTGAAACAGCACGATGACACGCCGCAGACCATTCCGCAGGAGCAGGTAGCGGATACTCATCCGTCCGAATACGGAAACAAACAGGAACTGGCACAGGTCTTTACCGACCTGATAGCCGACCCCGAAACCGCAGTCATGCTCGGGCAGATATTGTATTCCGATTGGAAGCTGGAAATGATGCCGACGGTACGCAGTATTTTGGCTGAAGACGTATCAGGCGGAATGCCGTTTGCCGATGAAGCGGACGAAGAGAATGCCGACAGCGAAGCCGGAAATGGCGGCGGTTTGTTTGACAATATAGACGATTGATACGGCTAAAAGCCAATTTTTATCCTGCCTGAAAACACGGAATGTTTTCAGGCAGGTTTTCTTTTGGAGAAGTGCTATGGCAGCATCAAAACATGATTATCCCGACCCCACCTATGAAGAAGTCCGTGTGGCATTAAGTTATATTCCTACACCGTCCAGCCATGACGAATGGTATCCGATGGCCTTTGCCATCAAAGACGCATTAGGCGAAAACGGTTTCGAGTTGTGGGACGAATGGTCTCGGCAAGGAGATGGCTACAACAGCAGCGTAGCCAAATCCACTTGGAAATCCGCGACTCCGAAAGCAGGCGGTATTACTGCCGCAACCCTATTCAAACTTGCCCGCGATAATGGCTACCGTCCCGACAAGCCATACATTCCGCCCACAGCGGAACAGCTTGCCGCCCGTGAAGCCGAACAACGCGCACGGGCAGAAGCTACAGCTAAAGAACAGGCAGAAATCCACGCACAGGCAGCCAAACGCGCCTACGGCATTTGGAAAAATGCCGACAAGACTGTGGATTTATCACACGACTATCTGCAAAAGAAAGGTATCGCCGACGCGGATTTAGTCCGTAATATCCGACAAATCGAATACCAAGGGCAGAAACAGTTGGTTATTCCGCTTTGGCAAAACGGCAAACTTGTTTCCGTACAAACTATCAATGAAAATGGCGGCAAACATTTTTTGAAAGGCGGTCAGAAAAGCGGAAGTTATGCCGTACTCGGCAACTTGGATAAAGAAGCACACAAAGGCATTGCCGTTGCAGAAGGTTTTGCCACAGCCGCCAGCATCCGCAAAGCAACGGGATTGCCTGTGGTTATCGCTTTCGACGGCGGTAATATGGTACGTATTGCCGAAAACATGGCGCAAAGGCTGTCTGAAAACCAAACTGTGATACTGGCGGCCGACAATGACCCGTCGGGCGGCGGTTTGGCTGCTGCTGCAAATGCGGCAGTCGCATTGGGCAACCGCGCCCGTATCGTGATGCCCGAATTCAGCCCTGAGATGGTTCAGCGTTATCAGGCAGAATTCGGAGTATGGAACGACAGCAAAAACCGTGAAAACCTGCCCAGCGATTTCAACGACCTGCACCATTTGGCAGGATTGGAACGTGTGCGTGCCGACTTTGCCGAAGTGATGGAAAGGCTGTCTGAAAACGTTCCGACAACTGAAGCCTTACGGGTGTCGGATGATGCCGCCATTGATGGCTCTGTACGGCTGAGAGAATGGCGCAAATCCGAACGCGCACCGTGGCGGAATTTTCCGCCCGTGATCCGTAACGGCGGTTTAGGCGATTTGAAAAACGAACCGGAATACACCGCCGCCAAAAGCGGCAGTAATGCCGAAGCTGTCCACTTGGTCAATAGACTGCTGACCGACGAAACCGTTCAGCATTTCCGAGAAATGGCAGGCGACCGCAACCCGCTGATTGTTTCCGTACTGGCGACCGAAGCATTGGGAAACAACAAAATCCCGCTGGCAATGGCACAGGCATTGGGCAGCCGTTTGGGTTTGCAGGTGGATATGTCTATCCGCCAAATCAACAAAGTATCGCGCACCGGAGCAGGTATAGACCACCGCTTTGCCTTCCAACCCGTGTTTGACGGAACGGTTGAAGCAGGCAGGAATTACCTGATTGTGGACGATACCCTATCCGTCGGCGGCACAATAGCTGGGCTGCGCGGTTATATTGAAAACCGTGGCGGTCGTGTCATCGGTGCAGGTGTCATGACCGCGCACGAAGGCGCATTGACCCTACCCGTTAAACAAACTATGATAGATGACATTACCCGTAAGCACGGGGATGCCATGAACAACTACTGGACAAAGGAATTTGGTTATGGAATCGACCAACTTACCCAAGGCGAAGCAGGACACCTACGAGCCGCCGAGAATGTTGAGCAACTCCGAGATAGAATCAATGATGCAAGACTTCGAGGCATCACTGGCCGAAATGAACAGCCTCAACCCCTATCCTCAGGGCAGCAAGAACGCCCCAAAGCCTTAAAGCCTGAAATACACCCCACCGCCGCTACCGAACAGGAAGCGGCGGTTTTGCATTCACAGAAGGAGCAAAACATGGCACAGCAACCGACAGATATATCCTATTCAGCCGACAATCCTTATGCACCTTATGCAGCACATGATGATGAAGTACGCCGAAATGCAGACGATTGGGAAATGCGTGTCCCGTTGACGGAAACCATGCTGGCCGGATTCAATACCAAAGCCGAAGCAAACGGTTTTGCGGTCTATATTGAAGACCGCCATGCTTCGTTGGGACGTTTTCAAGCAGGAAAATCAACAGAAAACGAGGCATATCGGGTGGAAATCGACGGAGCGTTCAAAAACCACGACGGTATGTCTGCACAAGAAGCTGCCCGAGATTTTACGGTTTCATTCTATGAAGGGAATGAAATTATGGATTATGCCTACGGCAATGATTTTGACGCATTGCTGAAACAGGCAGATGAATGGTTGCAGACACGGCAGAAAGCGCAGAGCGCAGGACATAATCAGTCTGAAAACGAACTTCCACGAAACCCAAAACAGCAGGAAACCGATATGAATCAGTCTGAATCCCAAGAAGCTGAAAACGGCATCGAATACGGCGGCCGCAGTCAAATACAGGATACCGAAACACCTGAACGGGAAACCATTACCCTTGAAGAAGCCCAAGCCAATCTGCAACGCGCACGGGTAAAGGAACAAATACAGCAGGCCGCAACCGCTTCCCAAACTGCGGATACAGGTGCGGAAAAAAGCGGTAGGCCGTCTGAAAATACAATCCCAACGTCTGCCAATCCCATGACCGACGGACAGGAAGCGGAACACGGGCATACCCCTTTCCCCAAATCCAAGCCTGTACTTGATTTGAGTTATGCGACGCCTACACGACTGTCTGGCCGCTATGTAAGGTTACAGGGCAAATATCTTGACATCAATAATGCCGAAACTGTGATGTTTGAAGACAAGGGCGCAAAAATCAAAACCGCCAAAAATGACCCGCAAACTATCAGCGATATGTTGGATACGGCTCAGGCAAAAAACTGGGACAGTATCAATATTTCAGGCAGCCACGATTTCAGACGGCAGATGTGGCTGGAAGCGGAATTACGCGGCATCGCCAGCACAGGCTACAAACCGAACAAAGAAGATTTGGCCTTGCGCGACCAGTTGCGCGAAAGTCGGGAACGTAACAACATAGAAGCCCGTAACCGTCCAGAGCAGACCAAAGCAGAAACCGTCCGGACAGATTTTTCCAATTCCGACGCACCGAAGCAAAAACCTGCCGCACTTGCAGAATCTCCCGTTTTACCGGATAAAACGGCACGTTTCCGTGCCGAAGCCGAAACCCTGAAAATGCAGGCGGATACACCCGCAGAAACGGTGGAAGCTAATCAGGCGGAAACATTTGTTGCGCAGACGGCGAACAAGCAGTATGGGATGCCGAAACCCGTAACCGACACGGCCAAACACAAAACTCAGCCCGTAGCGGTCAATCACGAACTGGAAGCGGCAAAAGCAGCTTATCTGTCTAAGGCAGATAAGTTATCCAAAACCGCCAAGAACCGATTGGCTGACCATGAACGCGATTTTACAGATGCCATATCAAGAATGCCGCCGAAGAACCGCGATTCCGCCATGCTTCATTTCTATACATCGATGCAGAAACGGATGAACGGTACTAAGCTGGATATGCTTGCACCTACGGTTGCGGAACAACCACGGGACAACACCCGTGCGATGCCTTCCCGCAGCGGAGAGATAGAAATGGAACGTTGACGGAATAAGGCTGCCTGAAACCTACCAACGGTTTCAGGCAGCCTTATTTTGGGAGAATTTCATGGACAAAAATAATACACCTATCCGCGTATTCGGTTTGAGCCATGCAGAAACGTTGGCTCTACGCCAACTTGCCCTGCAAAAATACGGCAAAGCCAGTGTATCCCTGTTGGCCAAAAATACCCTGAAATCCTTGCTTAGCGAAGAGTGGTCATCCGACTTGGATCAGGGCGGTAAGGATATGTCGTCCGAACCATTGCCGCAAGGCAAAATGCGGCTGGAACTGAAACTGCCCCCACCTTTGGCTGCCTATCTGACCACGGCCGCAGAGCAGGGAAAAATGTCGGCCAACCGCCGTGCCTTGTATATTTTGGCCGAATACATGGAAAACCACCCCATTCTTACCGACAGTGAGATAACCGCCCTTTACCAGTCCAATGTACAACTCGGTGCCATCGGCCGTAATCTCAACCAAATTGCCCGTCATCTGAATGCAGGGGAAGGTGTATCGTTGACTGCCCGATATATCAGTAACTTGGAAGCCGTAATTAACGGCCACATCAAGCAGGTTGGTAACATCATCCGCCAACACCGACAACGGCAGGAAGATCGATTTATGCCGTAATCACTACAAACAAAAGGCTGCCTGAAACTGAAAAAGTTTCAGGCAGCCTTTTTCTTATCCACAAAGGAAAATCCATGCCGACAAATCACAATTTAGACAAATGGTTTCTGCAATATGATACTCGTGCCGTACAAGGCAGAAAAAATTCCCTATTCGGCGGTTCAGCCAAAAAACCGCTCAAACAGGGAACTGCACTGGCCAACCTATGTGCGGCCGCCCGCAAACATCCCGAAGTAATGGTTAAAATCCCCAAACGGCACAGCCAAAACTCCAAAGGCATGAAAGGCATACGAAACCATCTCGATTATGTATCACGTAATGGCAAAGTGGAATTGGAAAACCAAAACGGTGACAAACTAAACGGAAAAAAAGAAGTGAAAAAGCAGCTTGATTTTTGGCGGAACGCATTCGGTATCGATGAAGAAACCAAACATCGCGAAGCCTTAAATATCGTACTGTCCATGCCAGCAGGTACACCACCACAGGCTGTATTGAATGCCGCCCGCGAATTTGCCGCAGAACAGTTCAAGGGACACCAGTATGCGTTCGGTCTGCATCACGAATCAGACAATCCCAACGAACCGCCTCATCCGCACGTCCATTTATGCGTATTGATGCGCGATGATTTGGGACAACGTATCAATCCGCGCAAGAACGATTTGTTTGAATGGCGCGTCAGATTCGCCGAAAAACTGCGCGACGAAGGCATACAATGTGCGGCTACCCGCCGCCAACACAGGGGTAAAACTCCGAAAGCACATAACGGTACCGTATTGGCCATTGACAGACGGCTGAACGAACAACATAAAAAACAGCCTGAACAATACCGTCCGCATTCTCATATTACTGCTGCCAAACTGCACACACTGGGTAATGCTGTCAAAACCGGACAACGTCCTGTCAATCTCTATAAGGACAAAAGCCAAGTTACCCGTACCGCTCTGCTTAAACGCTATAAAACGCTTGCCCGACAGCTCTATGCAGCAGGAATGAAAACGGAAGCAAAGGACATTTCCAAGCTCGCACAACAGCTTGTCGATGCAGGTTACGATACCCGTATGCAGCAGCAGTACGACAAACTGCATACTATACTGATGCAAAATCAGCATCAACAGCAGCAATCGCCCAAAAACCTTTCCATACCACAGCAAAACGATGAAATAGGACGCTGATTACCGACCGTGAAAAGCCTGCGGCCGCATTCCTGAATTGGGATGCGGCCGCAGGCTTTTTTTGTTTTCAGACGGTGTCCGTATTACATACAGCCTTTACGAATAATGGTAGCGGCATTGAGCAATAAACAACATTTCATCGCGTATCTGATAAACCAACCGATGTTCTAGATCAATACGCCGAGACCAAAAACCCTGCCAGTTATGTTTTAACGGCTCAGGATTGCCCACGCCTGTAAACGGATTACGCTGAATATCTTTGATTAACAAATTGATGCGCTTCAAATTCTTTTTATCTACCGCCTGCCAATAGAGATAATCTTCCCAAGCAGTATCTGCCCAAGCCAAGATCATGATTCAATCAATTCATGGCGGATTGCTTGGTTTTGACGGATTTGTTCAACAGCACGGTTTAACCGTTCGGCATTTTTAGGACTTGCTGTCAAATAAGCCGTTTCTTCATACGCATGAAAATCTTCCAAGCTCATGACTACGGCGGGCTTGCCGTTTTGTCGGGTAATCAAAACGGGTTTGTGGTTTTCTACAACCTTGTCTAAGGTTCCCGCAAGCTCGGCACGAAAAGCGGTATAGCTCATTACATCCATGATGAATTCTCCATTTTCAAATTATGTACGGATTATTGTACATAAGTTTAGAAGTTACTGCAAATGGACAGCTTTCTCACTTTTGAAATTTCCATAATAGCCGCTTGCGGCGTTTCTGCTGACAGGCAGAACACCAAAAAACGGTTTAGGGCGTTTTTTGTCGGCGAAAGCCTATCCTGCGTTCTAATTTTCTTCTCTTCCTAATCTTCCCTATTCTTCGTTCTAATTTTCTTCTCTTCCTAATCTTCCCTATTCTTTATTTTGCAAAAAAGGAACGTATCGTTCATGTGATAAATTCCGTCCTAATTAGATTTATGCTCTATATAAATGGATATTAATAGATTTAATAACGATATATTGACGATAATTGCAATTATTGCAAAGAAATAATAACTTATTTGTTATGGTCTAATATAGATATTTAAAATATATATCTATGGATTTTACCAAATATCTATTGATATCTTTCTTGACTAATTGTGTCATCTAATGTATAGTCATCAATTATATTAGATAATCTATGATTATCTATAGTTTAATAAACGCACGATTTTAAAACGTTTTCAGGATGCTTAATTAATGGATAAGACAGTTTCTTTGGCAGAATTTATGGAGCAAGAAAAAGGTTTGTCTAGGACATCTAGGCTGGAACCTTGGCATGACGAAATCCTGACCTTGAAACGGAATGGCTATACGCAGGCTCAGATTTTGAAATTTTTATCGTTAAACGGTGTGCAAATCAGTCAAACGGCACTCAATGCTTTTATCAGGAACAGGATGCGGGCATTACGGGTTTCCGAAGCACCAACCATTACTCGAGTTATGGACAACGGGGAGACTGCCGTTAATATGTCATCTGTAATGCGTGAAGATACGGACATGACGGCAGATGAAGAACGCATTGACCGGTTGCGGAATGTTCGTGTCGGCAAAAGAAAGTTTCAATCAGCACAGGATATTGATGTCAACGATTTGACTTAATCAAGCCCCTTACTCTCTTTTTTATATGGATTAAAGTGGCTATTTTTACAATAATTCAACAAGTTGAATGTTATTTAACCTAGTGTTTATGGTTATTTTTTGGAGCGATTTGGAAAATTATGAATGATATTGAAACATTCTTGACCAAGCATCAGTTGGCAGACAAGCAGAAAAAAACATCTGTTCTAGAGCCGTATCAGGCAGAAATTCTGGAATTGAAAGAGAAAGGTTATTCGGACAAAATCATTGTCCGGTTCTTGGAAGAAATGAAAGGGGTTAAGATCAGCCAGCAATGGCTAAACCGCTATATTCGCTCATGCAGGAAGCAGGCGGAAAATTCCAAGCCGCGGACTGAACCTGCTGTTGTCAAACTGCATTAAACAAATGAGCAGCAAACCAGTTTCTGGTTGCTCAAACTGCACGAACCGATGAATAGAACGGAGCAGATCACATCGAGCGGCTGTAGAATGTCCATGTCGGCAAAAGGACATTTCAACCGGCACAGAATATTGATGTCAACGATTTGACTGTTAAATATCGTGCAAAACTGAGCCAGGGAAACGGGGAGTTGTGCTCCAAAAGTGAGCCACTCTCCGTTTATCTGGCTCAATTTTAGACCACAACTGTGGCTCAGTTTTGGAATGGAATTGGCAGATTTGACTTACTCAAGCCTCTTTATCCCCCTTTTTTGTGGATAAAGCGGTTGTTTTCTTCCGTAAGCGGATATTTTCCTTTTGGAAAACAGTCTGCTTATTTTTTCATCAAATCAGTCATTGGGAAAAGGAAACGCAGACGGCCAATCGGGGCGGGCTGCCCCATTAACTGTATGATGTATTCTTTGGGGTATTCTTTGTATAGTGTCTGCCCCTTTTGAGCAAAGAACTTTGCCCGTTTTGTACAGTGTACTTTGTCCGAAATGTACAAAGATATGTTTTTTAAGGGTTATTTTTTATGCCTGATAAAGGGCAAAATAATCTGCTTTTCTGAAAATCGGCGTCGTCGTCGGCAGGTTGGGCTTGAGAAATGCAGACGGCCACAGATTTCCCCTGCAATAATAGCCATTGCAAATTGCCTGTCGGTTTTTTTTAAGTTTTTTTAAATTTAAAGGCAAAAAAAAGCACGATGGTCTCTCACATCGTGCCTGTGCCTTGCAATCTGGTTATTTTTGCTTTTTGAGCTGATTTTTCAGTTTGTCCAACATACTTTGGCCGTATGCCTTGTCAGGAGGGTCAGTCGAAGAGCGTTTTGCCTCTTCTTCCTGTTTCTTGGCTTTCAGATAGGCTTGAAATTCTTTTCGCGTTTTCTCTGCCTGTTCTTGTTGCGTTTTCTTTGCGTTGATTTCCTGCCAGTGTTCGGTTGGAATGGTAAAGAAGCCTGATTTATTGTTGATAGATGCCTGTATAACGATACTTAAGTCTGCTCCTTTTTTCCGTAAAACTTTCAGTTGCTGAAACAGTCGGGCTTTATATTTGGCAGATACAGGTTTGCCTTCCGCTTCGCGCATGGATAAAAAGGTATTCCACAAATCAGCCGGAATGTATTCTTCAAGCCACCAGCCGTCTTTATCGCGTTGACGCTGGGGCAGATTTTTAGGGACAGGCTGTTTTTTGACTTTTTCATAGACCTGCTTCAACAGTTCGGGCAGTTCAATACGCCAGTGCATGACACCGTGAACACCGCCCCTGCGGTACTGCATCACGCCCAATTCGCCCACCAACAGTTTGCGTGCCTTCTCGTAACCGCGTCGTGTTAACCCTAATTCACGCCGCAAATCGGCAGCGGATTTGTAAATCCAACCGCATTTTTCAGGCGTAGATTCGGCTACGCCTGTCCAATACAGAAGTTTTGACAGCAGCGAGGCGGCGGGCAGATTGCCACGACACAATTCCGCAAATTCTTGGTAAACGGCAGCGAATTCACGGTTTAGGGTGGCGGTTAGGGTGTGGACGTGCATTGCTTTTAAGTATACAAGTCAGGACGTAAGTCTTGTCTTCTGATAGCACCATCAGTTAACTTTTCTATTCTGACAGCAACATCTGGAGGTATTTTGTTTCTACCCTTTACCCAACTATTAACTGTTGACCGTTGTACCCCCAACTTTCGCGCTAGCGCTGCTTGGCTACCAATGAAATGTACCGCACATAGAATTGCATTTTGCATTTTAGTTCTCTACATTTAAAAGTTATAGTGTATTTTAAATGTACAAATTAGTCAATAAAACAGGTACGACAATGCTAAAACTCATGTATAGAATTGAATAATTTAGGATTTTTCTTCTATGCATTACGATTTGGCTAAATGGACAACAAACGCTAGACGACAAGCAAATCTGACACAGGAAGAGTTGGCCGAAGCAGTTGGTTTTTCAGGTAAGGGAAGTATTTCTGCAATTGAAAAAGGGAGAAATAAACCTACTTTTGACGTTATGCTGAAAATTTCAGAAGTGTGTAATTATCCATTGCCTTATCAAAACCAAATTATAAATAATAACGCAACTCATATACAGGTAGGCGGAAATAACTTTGGGGACGTTTCGCTTAACCATGTTGCTGAGAGTAGCAGACAAGTTATTAACTTAGAGGATGTTTCTCAGAAAAACTTTCTAAAACCATTTTTAGTTCGTGTCTCTAATGATGATTTGCGTGATGAGGGCATATTTAAAAATGACCTACTAACCATTGATCCAAATATCAATGAAAAACATGGATATTTCATTCTTGTGCTTTCCGCCTCTGGTCGTGGAGTGGTGGCACGTTTATTTGTTGACCTGAAAAATCAATATTGGCTAAAGTACAATTCCAGCGAACCCGAATCTATGCCCGATGATATGATTATTATTGGTGCAGTAATCCAACTTCAACGTAGCTTTACTTAATATAGTTTAAAAATAAGCGGAAAACCTGACAATAGATATATCTGTTGTCAGGTTTTTTGTTAATAATTTCTTTATTATTCAAAGGAGTAAGTTGTTTTGATAGTGTTTTGTAGATTATTTGTAGACATATTTGTGTATTTGAAATATACTACATCTATCAAAGCTCTTTAACAATCCGACCAGCGCAGCAGCCGTCCAAAGCCTTTATCTGTTTTGGCGAAGCCGTATCAATGGCTGCGGGCAGCATTCAACCTGCCAAATTAAAAATGCCGTGCATACGGGTAGCGCAGTAGCGTCCGTGGACAGGCGGCAGTTGAACGTAATTTTAATCGGGGCGTATCCCCGATGAAGGAGCTAATCTAAGGACAAGCTCCAACGCAGTTTCCCTGCCGCTTTCGGTACAGCCTGCGGATAAATTTCAGGAAGCCTGCACAAGGGCGGGCTTCCAAAATAGTTTCTGTTATAAGCAGTTTACTTGGGCTGAAATAATGACAGCCTAAATACTGTTCATACATTCAAGCCTGTTTGGTTAAGCAGGCTTCTATGTAGGAGCTTTTTTTTAAAGGAGTCGATGATGTGGCAACGGAAATGGGACGAATACAAGTTATTGCGTGTTCTGTCATACAGGAAATTTGTTTCTGCCAACCGTGAAGACCCGAAAGACCGTCAGAAACGCCGATGTTTGATAGCAGCACGCCGTAAAGGGCTGGTGGAATTGGAATTTACGCCGATTGATATTGTGGCTCGGCTATCGCCGGCTAAACGATATTTGTATCGGAAACGTGGTTCGTTTTAGGAGTAAAAAATGGAAACCAAGTATTTTGTTTCTCACGACGGCAACCGTTATGGTTTATTCGATACGCTTGAGTTGGCCGAATATTATATTTTAAAAAAAATGGGCTGGACGGATAGCAAAATTGCCGATGATTGGGCTTTTGTCAAAAAAGAAGCGCGAAAATACGGAGGTGATCCGTTTTCTTCTAATGGCCGTCATTCGTTGTGGGTTATTGGTGAATTAAAACTTTCAGACGGCCTGATTTTAGAAGTGGACGGAATGCCGTTTGATGACTTCATCGAATTCATCGGCGAGGAGCGTGGAACGGAAGAGTTTGCGGAAATGAAGCGGCGGATGGTTAGGTATTTTTTGGGGAGGGTTTAGTGATGCAGGATTACGATTACTGCTACTATGCTTCTTGGCTGGTAACGGCTATAGGCTTTTCTTGGCTGTTGCTCTTTATCCACCGGCGGTTGTTTGACGAACAGTATTTTATTGCCTGCCTGCTATATTGGGCTGTCGCGCTCTCCCTGCTTTCTTTTGTGGAGGATTGGAGGGAGCAGAAAGAGTGGGAGAGCTTTGTAACACGGCATCGTTGCAAGATTGTTGAACAATGGGGTGGTACGCCGATTAACGGTGAATATGGGAAAACGGCCTACCATTGCGCAGATAATTTCATTTATTGGCGTGAACTCAAATGACAGTCAAGCCCTCGCTGCCAATAGGTATCACACTGCTTGATTTATACGGGAATAATGCGTTTTTGAAGCACAATCTGAGGCTTCGGCCTTTGTCGTTTTTGGAAACAGTAAACCAGAAACGACATGCTCCTGACCTGTCAGATTCGGGATTTATCCAGTAATTCAATTCCAGCACTCGGCTATGAATCAGGTGTAATGGTATATGTGGTGTATAGTTTCCCTCACCGTAATCATAAATCAGACATGTCTCGGGGCTGATGGTTTCTACCCTGTAAAAATGATAGCCGTGTTTAAGCCTTTTCAGCTCAATAACAACCGTATCGGCATCATTTCCACTGATTACGGCAATGATTTTAATGCTTGGTTTGACTTGGTGGCGGTAGCCTACATAGGTAAACATCACTGCAAAAATTGACAATATCAGGCTTATCCATTCGGGTTTCATGGGCATTTCCTATTTGTGAAGAGAAAAGATGTGGAAATCAAATCTTAACACGGGCAGTGAAATGTCCGCCTATGGCAAAGGCCGTCTGAAAGTATGTTTCAGACAGCCTTTTTTTCTCTGCCGTCATCAGACGGGACAGCAACTCAGCGGCTGAAGTACAAAAGACTGAGCGGTTACGATACCGTAGCGTGTGTGATGTCCTGTACAAGCACTTTGGCCGTGAATCAATTAGCAGTAGCGGCAGCCTTGAACAATCGCGGTTTCGGGCCTTATCAGCCCGTTGCCGTTATTTTCGTGTTGCCCTGATAAGGCTGACTACCGGCAACAGTGTCGGGGAGCAGATGGGAGCTCTGCAACAGAAGCCGTCTGAAAACCTATTCAGACGGCTTTCCCCTATCCAAAACTAAAAGGGACTTTTATGTTGGAAGATTTTGAAAAACGCCTGTTGGCCGATTTTCTCGGCGAGAACTGGCAGATGTTTGTAGATTGGTGTGAGGATCGCGGCCAAGCGGGTTATGCGGAGGCCGTTTTCGACAAATTGGAAAATCTCTCTTGAACGGAAAGGAGACAACCATGTTTTTTTATAAACAGCCTTTACAGCCTGTGCCCCAATCGATTATTGGCACTTATCCGACGGTACAAGCAGCCGAACGGCAGGTTGAATTGTTTTTGCTCAACAGAGATGCCGATATTTGTCTGAATATCGTGCAGTCGGAAAAGGGCTATACGGTTCAGTCGGTAAAGTGGCAGTAGAAAACCGCTTTGTTTCCAAAGCGGTTTTCTAGGGAGAAAATCAAGACGGATAATCTCGCAGGGGTGCTTGGATTATCCGTCTTTTTGCTTTGAAAAGCAATCTTTACCAACCAAATCTGATGATTAGGAGCAATACCATGAAAAGAATACTAACGGCGGTTTTAACTGCAACTGTATTTTTTCCGTTGGCCGCAGTCGCTCAAAACAGTTTGAAAGAAGAGCTGCTGCAAGGCGATGAAAAACTGGCTTGCGAAGCAATTTTATGTTTATCAAGCGGTACACGTCCGAATGAGTGCCATCCTTCGTTACACCGCTATTTTTCTATTCGACATAAAAAAATGCACCGTACTATTGAAGCACGCCGCGATTTTCTGAATATGTGTCCGTCTTCCAGCGAAAAGGATATGTCGGGGCTAACTGATGCCCTAGCTAACGGAGCGGGACGTTGTGATGCTGCGGAGCTTAACCGAGTAATGCGGCGCATTGTAACTGTGCGCGAATGCGGCAATCTGAAAAACAATACTTTCTCAAGCCGCCGAAGCGGAGAATCTTTTTGTCAAAATGTCAAAAAAGCCATAGTGTTGAATGCCAAGCCGGCTTACTGTACGGCTTATCATCAACACGGATGGACGACGGCAGGCGAAAACGTCCGCTATATTGGCGACCCGAAAGACGGCGGGCGTTGGGTAAACCAATAGATAGCCTTTATTTTCTGTTCCCGTGCGGAATTCTCGTACGGTTTGCCGCAGGCGGTCAGGCATACCGCGTGCGGCTTTTTTCAAGTTGTTTGCAACTGAAAAACCGTTTGAGTAAGCGGTTTTTTCTTGTGAATAACCATTTTTCTTGCAAAGAAAGGTTTAAAAATGAAAGAAGTACACCTTGTAATTCAGGCAAAGGGGGGTGTCGGTAAATCGTTTGTGGCAATGCTCTTGGCGCAATACTTGCGCGACCGTTCGAAAGATACGGTGCATTGTTTTGATACCGATCCAAACAACCACACGCTGGCCAACTACGCTGCACTCAATGCAAAAATCATTGAGCTTTTGGACGAAACCTCACAAACCATCGATACATCCAATTTTGACGGTTTGATGGACAGCCTGATTGACGGAGGAGGCATCGGTGTTGTGGACAACGGTACGGCAACATTCGGACCGCTCATGTCCTATATTGCCGAAAACGATGTTGGCAGCGAACTGGCTGCCGAAGGTGTACGTTTGGTGCTGCACGTTCCACTCAACGGCGGACAGGCGAGAGATGACTGTCTGAAAGGATTGGTACAGGTGTTGAACGCCGTAGACGGCGAAGCGGTGGTATGGCTGAACGAACACAAAGGCAAGATACACGATAACGGCAAGCCGTTTGATGAGTTCAAAGTGTACGCACAATATAAAAAACGTATCGCAGGCATTATACGAATTCCAACGCTTAATGCCGATACCTACGGCAAAAACATTTCAGACATGACCGAACGCAACCTGACATTTAACGAAATTACCGTTGGCGAATTCGGTCGCTGGGCGCGTAATCGGATGTTCAAATTACGCGATACCATTTGGGAACAGTTGGATGCCGTACCTTTCTTGGCTACTGCTTCTGTTCCGGAAAAAGCAGACAAGGGCACCAAACATGAAACTGCTTGATGCTGATGAATTGGTAGCACGGGTATTTGCGAAGACGGGGTTGAAAATAGATGCGGACGACCCTGCTATCCACGATATGCTGATACAGCAGGCAGTGATGGCGGCAGTATTGGAAAACTTCCAACAACAGCAAGCGGAGCAAAACCGACAGACAACTGAAAATTTTCAGGTTGCTTTTGCCGAAACCGCTGCCCCTGTGATTGCCGCTACCGAACAGTTGGAACGGCAGAAAAAATATTTGCTGGCGGAAATTATGCAGGCAAATGCGGCCGATTTGAATCAAATTGAAAATAAACTGCTCGGTATAGTCGGCCACAATATGCAGAAAAAGGTAGGACAGGAGCAACAGGCATTTTTAGACAGTCTGAAAATGTTGCTGCTTAAAGCTGCTGTCGCTTGGCTGATAGTATGGGTGCTTGTCCAAATAGCTTTGGTATGGTGGTTTGGCCATTAAGGGATTTTGACGAAAGGAAACAAATGTTGACCGATCATACTGTTACTGTCCGTACCGTCAAACTGCCTGCCGACATCATGCCTGATTCGGGACGGTATCCGCATTACCGTCTTGTACCTTTGACAGGTACAGATAACCGTTACTGCCTGTTCTTTCATATCAGCACCGAACATTACCTGATATTGGAAGCATCCGCACCACGCCGCCGTATGCAGGAACTCTTAGGCAGAATGCTAGAACATGCCCCTTATGAAATTTTTGAAACGATAGGATAAAGAAATGGCTATCATGTTTAACCGTCAGGAAGCCGCTTTGCTTGCTGATTTTTTGGCGCAGAACCAAGATGTTTTTTATGCCTACAATCACGAAAACGATGATACGTCCCTACATGCTACTCTTCTGAACAAATTGGACTGTCTGCGTCAACAGCAATCTGATGCGAAGGAAGCAGAAATCCAAGCATCACTGGCCGAAGCACAAATACTTGGTTTTGTTCACGGTAGAGCAGGACATTCTCTTGCATCTTTGATTAAAGGTATGGGATTGCAAGGTCAGGAATGGGAATGGATAACTTCCCGCTATCCAGTCTTCTGTTATTTAAGCGATGATGATTTGATGGAAATCGAGCAAACCGTAAAGACTGCCTGAAACCGCATCTGCGGCAATTTTCAGACAGTCTTTTTCTTGTAAGGAACAATGATGGATAAACCGACGTTTGATGTACAAGAAGCGGCAGAATTTCTCAAATGTCATCCTGAAACTGTGCGCGAACTGATACGTGCCCGCAAACTGATCGCTGCCAAAGTTGGGCGGCGTTTCGTTATACGTCGCCAAGTGCTTGACGCATATTTGGAAGACAAAGAAAATGATGCCGTGCAGGCATCGGCTCAAAACAGGAGCAGAAAAATATGCCTAAACGACAAAACCGCCCTCAATCGGGAATCTACGAACGCAACGGTACTTGGTATATTGACATCAGGACAGAAAGCGGCGAAAGAATTAGACGCTCTACTGGCACACAAGACCGTCAAAAAGCCCAAGCGGTGTGCGAACAACTAAAACACGAACTTTGGCAGCAGCAAAAGCTCGGTATTCGTCCCAAATACCTTTGGGATGAAGCTGCTGCTAAGTGGATTAGTGAGAAAGGCAATAAAAAAAGTATCAGGGACGATATTAGCCGTTTGCGCCAGCTTACTGCATTGCGTGGCAAAGAATTAGGTAGTTTAGACCGCCGTTTTATTATGAAAGCAGTGGAAAAGTTACCGTGCGGCAACAGCACCAAGAACCGTTATATTGCCCTGATACGCGCTATACTGAATAAAGCGGCAAAAGAATGGGACTGGATTGATACCGTTCCCACACTCACGTCTTATCGTGAGCCGAAAAAACGGGTACGCTGGCTGAAACCAGCAGAAGCACAACGACTGTTGGATGCACTGTCTGCCTACCCGCTGCTGCATGATTTGGCCGCGTTTTCACTGGCAACAGGTCTGCGTCAGAGTAATGTCTTGGACTTGAAATGGGAACAGGTGGATTTGAACCGCCGTACTGCATGGGTTAATGCCGATCAAGCCAAAAGCGGACAAGCCATAACCGTCCCGCTTAATCAAACCGCATTGCAGGTACTGTTTAATCAAACACACCGTTCTGCCTACGTTTTTACCAAGCCGAACGGTCAAAAGTTGAACGGTATCAGCAGCAAGATTTGGAAAAGCTGTTTGAAAACGGCAGGTATCGCAGATTTTCGGTGGCATGACCTGCGCCATACATGGGCAAGCTGGCTGATACAGCGTGGTGTACCTGTTGCCGTTTTAAAGGAAATGGGTGGTTGGGAAAATGCCAAGATGGTTGAACGGTATGCCCATCTGTCGTCTGAACACCTGCTGCACCATGCGGATGTTTTAGACACAATTTGGACACAACCTGAAAATACATCTATAAAAAGAAAAAGCCTAAACAATTGTTTAGGCTTGGGAAATGTGGCTCCCCGACCTGGGCTCGAACCAGGGACCTGCGGATTAACAGTCCGTCGCTCTACCGACTGAGCTATCAGGGAATAGGAGGAGAATCATAATTAATGAAGATTCAGCTGTCAACTGTCTATTGATTTTTTATAATCCGATGATTTTAAATTATAAAATTTCGGCAATATGCTTGGCTGCACGTTTGGCATCCAGCAGAATCAAACCTAATTTACTACTTTCATTGGCCATCAAAGCCAACACAGCATTTTCACCGGCTTGGCTCAACAAAATATAGCCGTTTTTGCCTTTTACCATCACTTGGTCAAGCTCGCCGCAAGCCAATTCTTGGACGGATCGGTTTCCCAAAGCCAGTAAAGTTGCCGACATGGCGCCCACTCGGTCGGCATTCAGGTGACTTGGCAACAGCGTTGCGATCGGCAATCCGTCGGGGGAAATGACGGCAGACGCGTTAATATCGGTAGATGTGTTGTTCAAATCACTCAATACGGAGAGTAATAATTGTTGCATATTTTATCCATTCAAAATGTAGTGCGGTTGTATCAAGCCAAATTAACGGCTGCCGTATCGATGATATAATACTTTAACCATGGTGACAAAGGCTTCTTTATTCAAATCAGGCATACCGCCAATGACTAAAATCAATTTGGTTTGTCCGACATAAAGCGGAAAGAAGGTCAGCTCGCTTTGGCCAGAAGGATCACAAATACCCCATGCGCTGTTGTTGATATGCAGATTATTGCGAATCAACAAGCGGTGGTTGTCTTCGACTTTGGCAACTTCGCTGGCCAACAAACCTAATTCTTCCGCAGCTTCATGATGAAAGCCTGCATTGGCAAAATAAAGCCCATTTTCATCAGCCAACAATGCTTTGCCCGAATTTGACAATTGCGCCAATAATTGCGGTAATTGCTCATCGGTCAGATTGGCATCATCCGTACCCATTTGCTCGTCGCCGTACAAAAATTCCAAGCGTTGCAAACGATATAGCAAATTTAATGCAGTATTGATGTCGCTGGTATCGGCCCAAGCCAAAACCCTTTGGCTGCTGATGGTTTCGGAAGGTTCTGCTCGTAATAAGCCATATAACAGGGTACGGCTGGCGCTTGGCGTTTCGTTAGAAACGGCATAATACGCACCTGCCGGTGTAATTTTGGGGTACAAATTTGACTGCAAAGAGAGTGTCGATTCCATCTTATACCTCTAAACCCGGATCAATTGAGAATAACATCGCTGTAACCAGCTGCTTAACATCGTCTTCACGACGGGCATCAATTTCAAAAACCGGTACATTAAAATTGTTTTGAGCCAAGTATTTTTGATATACATCCACCCCCGGAAGAGAGCGGATATCCATTTTGGTCACGCCGACCACCAAAGGAGCGGTTTTCAGCAATTCGCGAAAAGCCTCTAAGAAAAATTGCAAATCTTTTAATGGGTTGGTGCGGGTATTATCCAATAGCAACACCAAACCCATGCTGCCTTGGCTTAAAATTTCCCACATGAAATTAAATCGCTCTTGACCGGGGGTGCCATATAAATGCACTTTGGTTTCTTCATCCAGATGAATCACGCCATAGTCCATGGCAACGGTGGTATAGCCTTTGCGCACCAAGGTCATATCGGAAGCGGAAGCATCGGTTTGAATCGGAGGCTCATCGGATAATGCCGAAATGGCTGTTGTTTTACCTACGCCTACCGGGCCGGTAAAGATAATTTTATTTTCTTTCATTGGCATGTCCTTTTTATTATCGTTTACCAAGCAATTTACGCATCAGGCGTTGCAACAAGCCGCGCGGCTGCTCTTGAGACGGACCAGCCAATTTTTCGGCTTCTTTGGCCATTTTGCTGTCCGGTACATCACTGCTGACGTTGACACGTTCGGATATATGAGCCGGTGCGGTTTGCGCTGTATATTCGGTGTCGGTTACCAAAAAGCCTGTTACCGAAGTGGCCGCCAAATAATTCAAAATATCGGGCATTTCCAAAGGCATGACTTTATACAGGATATTCAAGTTAACTGATGTTTTGGTTAAAAAAGCAGACAAGCGCATCGATTCGGGAACATGTGCCAACCGTGTTAAATTCGGCCAGCGTTTCAAGGTAAAGACGGCTTGAGGGGTCATCGGATAAATCAGGCGACCTTGCGCTGTCCAAATGGCCATCTGCCATAAGCAAGACATGATGGTAACTTTGGCTTTTTCTTTCCATTGCGGATTATCCGGCACAGCCTTACACACCACGGCAAGATTATCATCTTTACACAGTTTTTCTAACTCAGTGGCATTAACGGTTAACAAAACCCGCTGAATGTTGGGGAATACAATTAATATCGGCTTACCTTGATGCAAGACGGCAATGTCTTGATGGCCTTGGCTGGCAAATTTCAACGCCCCCAGTAAGCCTTTTTGTGGATTAAAGCGACGGATGGTCGCTTTGCGCGTACCATCAGCTTGGGTTTGGCCTGCCTCCTGGCTGGACGTCACGCCGTCCGAAACTGTAAAAATCTGCCCTCCTTGCGACAAGCCGCGCAAAATAGGGAATAAGGTATCAAATTTAATCGGTTTAGGCAGATAAGGGGTGGTAACTGTCGGCTCAGATGAGGAAAACATTGCCACCGGTGTATCAGGATAGGCGGCTGTTGATGCCTTCCATGTTTCTATCCCTTGTTGTGAGTCTGTATCCACCAAAATCAAATCCGGTTTCTCTGCGGATTCAGGGGTAATAATTTCATAATTCGTCGTATTATGCATTTTAAAAGCCATACGGAATACAGCCTCTTGCTGCTCCCCCATTTCTTGCAGCATAACCCGTATGGTTTTAATCTTAGGTAACAGATTGTCCATATATTGGCACTCTCTTGGTTATTTTATTTTTTAGAATATTGGTTGACACGTTGCAACAAGCGGCTCATGGCCAAAATGACTTCTTCCGGCAAACTAACGACGCGTTCGCGCAATAAGCATAAGAATTGTTCCAAACGAGCCCAATCTTCCGCACGTTCGTAAAGGTCAAAGAGCATCACATAAAGCTGGGATTCTTTCGGATATTGTAATACCGCTTGCTCCAAAGTACCGATTGCCTGATCCAGCTGGCCATACATCAGTAAAGATTCCACTTCCTCCAAAGCCTCATCGGCGGGTGAATTATTCGTGCTGATGATGGAAGAATCTTTTTGAACCAAATCGCGGTATTTGGCTTTCACCTGTAAGGCAGTTGGCTGCAAATAGCCGCGCTCTAAGCCGATTTCACGCACTTGTCGCTCGCTCGGGCTTTGTTCCAAGTCATCAAAAAGCTCATGATAGCCCAAGCTGTAACCCCAACCCAGCATACGCTCTTTAACTTGTCGGCCATACTCTCCTAAAGAGTAATAAAGTTTCCACAAATGCTTGGCAAATTGACCAACTTCTTCGTTTTGATAGTCCAATTTCAAGGCATCGATAATCAAACTGGCCGGTTTGATAGAATGATGAATAGCGCGGTTGTATTGCTCTACCGCCGTTTTATAATTGACTTTGTCTTTCAGAATTTTAGCGCTTTGCTCAGGCTTCACAAAGCCAATAACTGCACTCATCTCTTCCGGACTGATATCATTGAATTCTTTTTTGCCCAAAACAATCGGTGTACGTTTGGAGAAGCTGTTGGCTACTTGTTGCGGACTGGCTGAATCTATTGTAAGGGTATGATTGGTAACAATGTTTTCTTCAAAGCCGGTTTTCTCATCAATTTGACGGGCGACTTCCTGCATATTCCAACCTAATTTGCTTTCTGCAAGCACGCGCAGGTGTAGGTGGGTAGGTTCAGCCATCAAGCCCAGTTTGACATATTCTGCCAAACTTTCTTCCGGCAAAGCGGTGCTGTGGTTTTCCAAAGTTTCGGCTAATTTATCGACATTTCCGACACGCAGGTTTAAGCCGACCAATTCATGGACTAATTTTTCAGGCGCACCATCAGTCATGCTGTTCAAATAGCTTGCTAGTGATTCGGCTGCTTTACTTTCATAGCCGAATTGCTTATAGACTTGATATTCGGTTAACGGATCAACTTCCTGAGCGGATACGGAAGCCGTAGACGCGCCATTGCCGCCCTCTGTACCCCATACCCAATCTTGGTGGTCGGCATTGGAAATAGACTGGTTGACTTTATCCACCCAGTCTGCACCATCAGAAGTTTCGTCAGCTTGATTTTGATGATTGTTTTGTCTTGATTCTTTAGCAGCTTTGCTCGGTTTTCTTACCTTCGCACCGCCTTGCTTATAGCGCACGAACAACAAGACCAGCAACAAAAGTGCCAGCAAGATGATTAAAAGCGAATAATTCAAGAACACCTCCCGATGATGCACGAATGTACATCACACTGCCAATGTTTAATATGTTCGACATACACTTAATGATGCTATCGAATCATGCTATCTTCTTAGGGATTAATGATAGCATGATTCACCAGATAATTACATTAAAACCCGTTTTACAGACGGCCTTATTCTATTAGCTCGCTGCCCAACTGCCCCGATAGATTCAACATGGGCGGTTTGCAAAAACATGTTCATTACACCGGCAGATTTTAAAGCATAGCCTTTCTCAATTAAACCAGCAGCATCACACGCGCATGCTACCGGATTACACGACACATGCTAACTATGCATTTGGACAGATAAGGCAAATGTAGCGATTTGACGACAGCATAAGCACCCCTGCGCGACGGGTCAAGCAGCTTTTTTTGAATTGCCCAAAGCCACCACCGCAGCTTCGTTCGTTTCGAATAAGTCGGATGCCTTAAACAATACCACGCCTGCGCAGCCCTTTGCCGTGCACGATCGAGCAAATAATCCGCACCTCAATGGCAACCGCGCTTGCGTTACATTTTACCATAATTAAACTGATTTACCATAATTAAACCGAAATTATCCAACCTGAAGAACAAATCGGCAATTCTTCCGCCTGAACGGATATCCGGCAGCTTGATTGCCTGACTGAATCATCAGCGCATTCAGCCCGACATTAATCCGAGCAAAGTCTCCCGACCGGTAAAGCACGGTTGAATTTTGATAAATCAGACAATACGAATCAAGAAGAATAGCTCGGGCAAAAATCCGTTGCCGATTCTTTGCCATATTGCATCCAAAGCTTCCAATACACTGTTTTTCTTGCAAATTATTATCAAACCATTTTCTTAATTCGCTTACATTTTTTTCAGACGGCCTTTAAAAAAACACAGGCTCAACACCGTTAACTTTTTGCTGTAGTAAAACTCGACAAATTTTACGCTGCATCTGAATCAACCTGCTTTTGCAATAATATTTTTACAGCCGGAACCTGCGTCAAAAGGTTGCAGCATCACTTCGCATGAAGCAATTCCGCACATCATGACTACGCTTGGTTTAAAAACCGGGTTTGCCCGGTTTAATGCATCACAACTGCTACGCTTAAATCCGGCACGATCGCGATAATGCCACGGCGCGGCATAAATCAGCGGTAGAATTTGTTACGGAAACACTTTGTCGATACGCGTCAACTGTTCCTCTAACATTCCCTGCTTGAACGCCACCTGCGCATTCGGCTCGATATACTGCAATACGCAATCGCCACATGTATCGAAATAACGACACTTTGGTTTTACCTGTTTACCGGACGACCTTAAGACAGATTCTATATTCCGCTTCGTCAAATTATTTTCTTGGATATTGGTCACACTTTAACTGGCAGTTTCAGACGGCATGGCACTTTTGATAAAAACCGTTTTTCCGTCCAATCACGCCACCCCGTACTCTTCTTAATCTAAAGAAAAAACGTCCGCCACATCCTTCACATACTCACTTTTGTCCATCTTCTTACTGCCATTCAAATATTCATCCTAAATAAACGTTTATCGCTTATTATTTACCGAAAGGGCATATTTTCGCACAGTTGACATTATATTAAGGTATGATTTCCTAAAATTATCTTTTAACCCTTTGTTAAAATACAGACAAATACATGAAAAAAATCAGCTTAGGTTTATTTACACTGACACTGACTACCGCCGCATTCGCCAACACGCCGCTTCCTGATGTCGCACCGGCAACCGAAGGCCAACACGTTTTCATCAATATCCCACAACAGCGCCTGTTTTTATACACCGACGGCGAGCTGACCAAAGCCTATCCTGTGGCAGTTGGCAAAGCCATAACCCAAACCAATTTGGGCGAACACAAAATCGGCGTAAAAGCCTTCAATCCCACTTGGCATATCCCAAAATCTATTCAAAAAGAGCGTGGCGACAACGTGAAAACCATCCCACCCGGACCTAAAAATCCTCTAGGTCCGGTATTTGTGCGCTTTGGAGATCCGAAATTGGGCTTAGGCATCCACGGCACCAACGTCCCATCCAGCGTACCGGGCGTACGCAGTCATGGTTGCGTGCGCATGAAATCGCCCGATGCCTTGGAGTTTGCCAACACAATTGCCACAGGTTCGCCCGCTTACGTGATTTACCAAATGGCTGCCTTAAACGAAGATGCCAATAAAAATTTATGGCTCGCCGCTTACCGCGACCCATATAACAAAAAAAATCTGGATACCGCCGCTCTGGAAAAAAGTATTACCGCATGGGCAAAAGCACACGGCAAAAGCATCAATACCAGGCGCGTTAATGCCATCCTGAAAAACCGTACCGGCCAAGCCAACTGCCTGACCTGTACCAAAGGCGTGAAGCTCAAAGGCCCGCTGAAATCACTTGCTTGGACAACCGGTTCATCCGCATACAGCAAACCAAAAGCTATGTCGAAACCAGTTCCGGTCAAAGATGACGTTTTGCCATCGGGTTCGGAAATCGAAATCGATGCCGGTGATGATACGGCCAAACCAATCACCCCAACACCGGTTACCCCGCAAACCACCCAATCAGTTGTGCCAACCAATGCAGCAGCTTCTGCAGCAAGCGTGCCCGCACCGGCTTCAAGCTATGTTCCGGTACCTGCTTATCCGACACAGGAAATTCCGGCAGATACCGAGCCGACCGAATTGCTGTTTTAATGATTGAATAAAACATACTGGCCGTCTGAAAAAGGACGCTTCGGCAAACCTTTTTCAGACAACCTTTCCTTTCTATGTGTGGCAAGCGCAACCTGCTGACTGACGGCTTGGGAAATGAGCCTCACATGTTGCCATACCTGATTTCCCTAAGCATTTCAGGCCATCAGACACAAAGCCGTCTGAACCGCACTTTTTATCCGAAAAGACATCCAGACGGCTTTGTCTGTCAAGCGCGCTATTGTCTGCCCACCATGCTGCTTGCACATAAAAACCGTTAAAAACAAAACTGCATATTTTATTTGTTTTGATTAAAATAAATTCAGGATATCTGCCTGAGTTCATTATCAAATCATTCGTGTCTGCAAAATAAGGGAGAGCAAATGAAGAAATTAAGTTTCTATAGCGGCTTGGCGTTTTTACTGCTGTTTTTATGTTCCGGCTACTACCTGCTCAACACTGTGCTGCCCCAATTCGAGACCTACAGCTATATCCGCATGCAAAACCGCGCCAATCATATCTATCTGCTGTTAATCGCACTACTGAACATTAGCTGCGGACGTTATGTGCCGATTCAGTGCTGGTTACAGAAAACCGCGGCACTGCTGCTGTTTGCTGCCGGATTGTATGTCTCGCTCGGCTTCTTTGTGGAAAGCACCGCAGCGATTGAAACACGCATGCTGATGCCGGGAGGGAGGTCGGGCTGGTGTTTGTAGCGGCAGGTTTGCTGATTGGCAAAAAAATGGCATAAATAAAAATGTATGAACAGTGGCGTTTGCAGGCCGTCTGAAACGTTGTCGGTTTCTGTCGGATATTCCATTATTATATGCGGACAATTCTTAATGTTCGGCAAAACATTAATCATAACTGGCCTGATGAAACAGACAGTTCATTGCTCCTATCCTTTTCAGACGGTCTGCTAAGCCTTAACCTACCCAACTCTATCAAACCTGCCCTACTGGAGAGACAGATGAATCCTAAAATCAAAGCCGGCATTGTCGGCGCAACGGGTTACACCGGTGTCGAATTATTGCGCCTGCTGGCCGCGCACCCCAACGTTGAAGTGACAGCCGTAACCAGCCGCGGAGAAGCCGGCATCACCATTGCCGATTACTTTCCGAGTCTGCGTGGCATTTATGACTTGGTTTTCCAAACACCTGACGAAGCCGGCCTTAATCAATGCGATGTAGTGTTTTTCGCCACACCCAACGGCGTAGCCATGAAGGAAGCGCCGGAATTATTGGCAAAAGGAATACGTATTATAGATTTGTCTGCCGACTTCCGCATCCAAGACATTCCGACATGGGAACAGTGGTACGGTATGACGCATGCCTGTCCGGATATAGTGCCGCAAGCCGTTTACGGCTTATGTGAGATGAACCGCGATGCCATTTCACATGCGCAAATTGTTGCCAATCCGGGCTGCTACCCTACCTGCGTTTCTTTGCCTCTGTTGCCTTTACTGCAACAAGGCCGTCTGAAAGCCAATATGCCGTTGATTGCCGACTGTAAATCCGGCGTTTCCGGCGCAGGCCGCAAAGGCAATGTCGGCTCGTTATTGTGCGAAGCAGGCGACAACTTTAAAGCTTACGGCATAGGCGGCCACCGTCACCTACCGGAAATCAAACAAACCATCAGCGGCTTGCAAGCCGATGTGGCTGAAGGCTTTGTCTTCGTGCCGCATTTAACACCGATGATTCGCGGCATGCACGCCACCATTTACCTTCACTTGGAGGATAACGTCACCCCATACGAAATCTTGAGTACATTCTATCAAGACAACCCTTTTGTTGACGTGATGAAACCGGGAGCCACACCTGAAACCCGCAGCGTCCGCGGGGCCAATATTTGCCGCATCAGCGTGCAGCAAGCACCCCAAAGCCGGCTTTGGGTGGCATTGTCAGCAATTGATAATTTAGTGAAAGGTGCCGCCGGACAAGCCGTTCAAAACATGAACATCATGTTTGGCTTGGATGAATGCTTAGGCTTACAAGCCGCACCATTACTGCCTTAACCTTAGGTATCTCATCCGCCAACAAACTTGAGGCTGTCTGAAATTACAGCATGTTTCAGACAGCCTCAAGTTTACTGCGGGTTTCTACTGCATGGTTTTCATGGTTTTCGATATCAATCGATTTATTCGTAAACCACCCCTGCCACAAATTCTTGCTCATTGAGACCTCCGTATTGCTGCTCCCAATCGTGCGATGCTTCAACCATGTCACATTCGTGCGCAAACTTACGCTGCTTGACATCCATGTTCTGCAAAACTAAATGGCTTAAATGCTCGCACTCCAGTGCAGAAAATGACACATTGGAAGATTGCGCCTCCGAATAGCTGACAGGAAACGCTATCAAGCCTAAAGCCAATGCCATTACTGCCAACCAAGTATTTCTTCGATAGCCTGTCATTTTGATTCCTTTAATTAAATAATTAAAAATAATTTAGTTTCTTTGAAATCACTCAGATTAAGCCCATAAGCCTCTCTTCATGTACGATACGCAACGTATATGACAGAACAAATACAATGCATAAACTCAAAAATACTGCCTGAAACTTTAGTTAACCTTTAATTTCCGACATAATACTAAGATAAAACAAAAAATGCAATATTTTTTCTTATTATTGCTAATTTTTTTCTTACACTATTTCAAAAAATGAAGTAAAATATAAAACAATTAAACAGTGTGTATCCAAAATCACACTTTCACCTAAGGAATAGTATGGATACCTTTAAAGACAGACTGGCCTTTTTATGGAAGGGCGAAGCCAAACAAGCCAAAATTGCAGCTGATATCGACATGACCATTGCCGGCTTCAGCCGTATTTGGAATGAAGGCGGCTTGCCAAAATCAGAAACTTTAAAAAAAATCAAACAATTAAAAGGTTGCAGCATTGATTGGCTGCTTACCGGAGAAGGAGAACCATTCCCGGAACAAGCCGCGCCCAACACCACCGTTCATGACACGCTCGGCAATCCGGTTGATGTCGAAGAATTTATTTTTGTGCCTCGCTACGATATCCAAGCTGCCGCAGGCCACGGCCAACTGGTTGGCGATGAAAAACCCGTCTTTACCATGGCTTTCCGCCGCTACTGGATTGAGAACTACGTCACCCGTGACACCAAAAATTTATCGGTTATCTCCGTCAAAGGCGATTCAATGGAAGGAGTGCTCAATGACGGTGATTCGATTCTGATTAACCACAGCGAAACCACACCGCGCGATGGGCTGTATGTTTTACGGCTCAACGAAAACCTGTTGGTCAAACGCTTACAATTAATGCCTGGCGGCATTGTGAATGTTATTTCCGCAAACGAAGCCTATCCGACTTTTGAAATCAATTTAAAGCAGCTGGGTGACGACATCGCCATTATCGGCCGTGTGGAATGGTTTGGGCGCAATATCTAATTTTTATGCCGGTATTGAATTTTAAGTCATTATCCCAACTTGCCTAACTGAGCAGTTTGAGCGACAATATGCATAACATTCATATAAAAGGAATCACCATGTCAGATGAAAGCCCTATCCTCTTCACCGACAGCTGCTGCACCAAAGTAGCCGACCTGATTGCTGAAGAAAACAATCCCGAACTCAAACTGCGCGTTTTTGTGAACGGTGGTGGCTGCTCCGGCTTCCAATACGGTTTTACTTTTGACGAAATCAAAAACGACGATGATTTTGAGATTGAGAAAAACGGCCTGACCTTCTTGGTTGACCCGATGAGCTACCAATACCTGGTCGGTGCAGAAATCGACTACACCGAAAGCCTTCACGGTTCCCAATTCGTAATTCGCAACCCTAATGCCGAAACTACTTGCGGCTGCGGTTCATCATTCTCGGTTTAATGGCCGCTTAAGATAAATTTATTAACATATCAAACCCCAAAATTTCAACCAATCGCAACGGTTGCCTTTTTCCATCGATTGAAATTTTTCCCGACAACAGGCCGTCCCAAATGATTCAGACAGCCTTTGAATCTTGTTTTTCATTTCAAAAAAAGTATCTGTTTTGTGTAATTTATGATACATATAGCAATTGACCAAATTATGTATTGAACAATTTTGTCGAAAAATAAGTTGCTGTTTATAAACACTTTTTTTCAATTTCATTACACTAAACTATTTTAACCCTAGAAATTACCCTTTATCCTTTACAGAAGACATACAACCTTATAACACTTATACTCCATAATAATAGAAATTCTCCTGATAATCCGCACACTAAAAACGAAATAAGCCGTTTTATCAATTATATAAATGGGATACTGATGAACCAAAAAGATAAATTTTACGACGTGTATGTTTCTTATCCGCCCGATGTTGATCGCGATCGGATTAATGCCTGTTTGTATGACAATCTGCCAAAAAACGAAGCAGAAGACTTAGTACAGGCATTGGCTGAGCGCCCACAAGCCATTATTGCCGAAAGCTGTACTCAAGAAGAGCGTGAAAATGCCCACCATTACTTCAACTACTTAGGTTTGGATGTCATCGTACGTCAGTCTTTAAAACTTACGCCCAGTGCGGTTAATCCTGAATCTGAAGAAACAACTTCCGCAGAAATCACTCAATGTCCGGTGTGTATGACCATTATTGAAGATCCCGACGCAACCAATTGTACAGTCTGTGATTTCCGATTTTCTACTGCAAACCAGCAAACCATTGACCGTAAACGTATCGAATGGCAGGAAAAACTGGCCTTTGAGCATAAAAAGCAAACCGAAATCGCCCATAAAATCCAGCAAGATCGCGAGCGTGAAGAAAAAATCTTACGTAAACAAATCCGTGCAGAATTGGAAGAAAAGCTGCGTGAAGAATTGGGTATAAATCCAAACTTAGTCGCCTTCGCCGCCAAACGAAAAAATATATTAATCTGCATTATTGTTTTTATCTTCATGATTTTATTAATCGCAGTCGGCTATTTTGCTGCCAAATATCTGTAAGGTTTTTGAAAAAAGCCGTCTGAAAAGTGTCATTTTTCAGACGGCTTTTCTTTTTTATATTATTGTATTTATATTATTGCATTATTCCCAATAGAAGCTTTGGCGTAACCCATGCAATGATTTATAATTCGTCCATCTTCAGCGCAACCGAATGACCACCATGAAATGGCTCAAACGCATTAAAACCATCTTTCGTACTCTCTATCTTTACGGACTGACCGACTTATTCGCCCACCATATCCGTCAAGACTGGTTGCGCAACTTAGTCGGCAAACTGCCGCAGTCTGTCGAATATCAAGACCAATCCCTTCCCGTCCGCTTGCGCTTGGCTTTGGAAAGCCTTGGCCCGATTTTTATCAAGTTCGGTCAAATATTATCTACCCGCCCTGACTTGATTCCTTATGAATACGCCACCGAACTGGCTAAACTGCAAGACCGTGTGCCTCCGTTTGACGCGCAATTATCACGCCGCCAAATCGAAAAAGCCTTAGGCCAATCCATCGAAAGCCTGTATGCCGAGTTTGAAACCGAACCAGTCGCCAGTGCCTCCATTGCCCAAGTACACAAAGCCCGTTTGCACAGCGGCGAAGAAGTGGCAGTGAAAGTATTGCGTCCGAATATTCTGCCGGTTATCGAACAAGATTTGGCACTGATGCGTTTGGGCGCAGGTTGGCTGGAACGGTTGTTCGCCGACGGCAAGCGCCTGAAGCCGCGCGAAGTGGTGGCCGAATTCGACAAATACCTGCATGACGAATTGGATTTGATGCGCGAAGCCGCTAATGCCAGCCAGCTTGGCCGCAATTTCACCTGCAGCGATATGCTGGTTATTCCCAAAGTGTTTTACGATTATTGCAACCGCGACGTGTTAACCATCGAATGGATGGAAGGTACACCGGTATCCGACATTCCCACGCTCAAAACCAAAGGCATTGATTTGAAAAAACTCGCCGATTACGGCGTGGAAATCTTCTTTACCCAAGTCTTTCGCGACGGCTTTTTCCATGCCGATATGCATCCGGGCAATATTTTGGTTGCTGACGACAACCGCTACATCGCCCTCGATTTCGGCATTATCGGCAGCCTCACCGATTACGACAAACGCTATTTAGCGATTAACTTCCTTGCTTTTTTCAACCGAGACTACCACCGCGTTGCCACCGCCCACATCGAATCGGGCTGGGTACCCGCCGGCACGCGCGCAGAAGAACTTGAAGCCGCTGTGCGCAGCATATGCGAACCGATTTTCAACAAACCGATTTCACAGATTTCATTCGGCTTGGTGCTGATGCGCTTGTTTGAAGTCAGCCGCTGCTTTAATGTCTCAATCCAGCCGCAACTGGTTTTACTGCAAAAAACGCTGCTCAATATCGAAGGTTTAGGCCGCCAGCTCGATCCTGATTTGGATTTGTGGGCAACCGCCAAGCCGTTTCTCACTAAATGGATGGACGAACAAATCGGCCTCAAAGCCCTGTTCAACAATCTAAAAAACGAAGCACCCGCTTGGGCGCAAATCCTACCCGGTCTGCCGCGCAAACTCAACGCGCTGGCCGATGAAAACCACCGGCAGGGAATGCACAATGCCTATCTGCACCTGATTAAGGTACAGCAACGCCAAAGCTTGTGGCTCGGTTTGATTGCCATTGCTTTGCTGCTGATTTTGATTTTTAAATAAAAGCAGGCTGTCTGAACAATTAGGTTTCAGACTGCCTAGGTTCCTTATTAACCGCCATGAATCATCCAGCCCTTACATTTTAATCACACAAGGCCGTCTGAAAAGCAAACCATTCTTTCAGACGGCCTTGTCAGGCTAACACACAAACGAATTATGCTATAATTGCCCGTTTGAAAATTTTAGCAAATAACAGGAAAAAACATGAGCTTAAAATGCGGCATCGTCGGTCTGCCCAATGTCGGCAAATCCACCCTGTTCAACGCCCTGACACAATCGGGCATTGAGGCGGCCAACTACCCTTTCTGCACCATCGAACCGAATGTCGGCATTGTCGAAGTGCCCGACCCGCGCATGGCTGAATTGGCAAAAATCGTCAATCCGCAAAAAATACAGCCTGCTATTGTGGAATTTGTCGACATCGCCGGCTTAGTATCAGGCGCCAGCAAAGGTGAGGGCTTGGGCAACCAATTTTTGGCCAACATCCGCGAAACCGATGCGATTATGAATGTGGTGCGCTGCTTTGATGATGAAAACATCGTACACGTTGCCGGTAAAGTCGATCCGATTGCCGACATCGAAACCATCGGCACCGAATTGGCATTGGCTGACTTGGCCAGCGTGGAAAAAGCCATTATCCGCGAAGAAAAACGCGCCCGAAGCGGCCATAAAGATGCACAGAAATTAGTGGATTTGTGTAAAAAACTGCTGCCGCATTTGGACGAAGGCAAGCCGGTACGCTCATTCGGCCTTGAGTCCGAAGAATCGGCGATGTTACGCCCATTATTCCTACTTACGGCCAAACCGGCCATGTATGTCGGCAACGTCGCCGAAGACGGTTTTGAAAGCAATCTGCACTTAAACCGCTTAAAAGAACTGGCCGCCAAAGAAAATGCACCTGTGGTTGCCATATGCGCCGCCATGGAAAGCGAAATCGCTGAGTTGGAAGATGATGAAAAAGCCGAATTCTTAGCTGAAATGGGCTTGGAAGAGCCGGGTTTAAACCGCTTGATCCGTGCCAGTTACGACCTTTTGGATCTGCAAACTTATTTCACTGCCGGCGTGAAAGAAGTCCGCGCTTGGACGATTCACAAAGGCGATACCGCCCCACAAGCCGCCGGCGTAATCCATACCGACTTTGAACGCGGCTTTATCCGTGCCCAAGTGATTGCCTACGAGGATTTCGTTGCCTTAGGCGGCGAAACCAAAGCCAAAGAGGCAGGAAAAATGCGTGTGGAAGGCAAGGAATATGTGGTGAAAGACGGTGATGTGATGCACTTCTTGTTTAATGTGTGATTTTCAGAGGCCGTTCAAAATCCTGTGTCAGCTTGAATTCTACAACCGGATAATGCCGTCCGGCCGTCAAAACAAACCGCCAACTGCAGGAGCGTCTGCCCCCGGTTTGCAATCGGCATCGTCCATTTCCCCGAAGCCTTACCGATACCGCCATATAAAAGCTTCAGCAGGCCGGTTTCATTGGGGAATGCGCCTTGGGTTTTGGCCAGCTTCCGAAACTGGCGGTGTACCGCCTCTGCCGCATTGGTCGTATAAATCGGTTTGCGTACGG
>NZ_PXYY01000059.1 GCF_003013245.1 Neisseria iguanae | reverse complement strand
CCCTTGGGCGGCGCATAACCGTAAGGCCTATGCTGGGCATGCTTGAAACCGCCCTCATCAAGATAAACAATCTTTCGTTTCTGCTCTGTAAAAACAACCGGCCGCTTTAAGAATTCTGCTCTTTTTCTTGCGTTTTCCTGGGGCGTTTGTTGCACTTTTTTATGGGTGATACCGAGTTGTTTCAATGCATAGGAAAGGGACGATTGCGCACAGTTGGCGCGCAAAGCCGTTTAAAAGCAGTTTGTACCAACTTAAATAAAGGCTGCCAGCAGACTTATCGTGCCTGTTGCGGCCTGAAAGGGTAAAATACGCCCTGAAGACAGGCAATACGGGAGTGATAGGTCGTTGGACATGAAGAAAGCCTACTTAATAGCCTAAGTCAGCTTTTTTGATTTTGATTAAAGGGTTGCAAAAGGTTCAGCCGTCTGAAACCTGATTTCAGTTTCAGACGGCCTTCATACGTTGAAAATTATAACCGCTTAATTTAAAAATAGCGACATGGAATAGGTTGGATACCCCGTATCCAACCTATTCCACAAGGAAGGCCTTTATCTTAAATTTCAATTGCCGTCTTGCTTTTCAAGCAAGTGTCGGATTCAAGAATCGGACCTGCGCTTTTGTCGTTATTATTAGGGTTGCCCTCATTTTGTCTGCGTCGCACATTTTCGAGCAGAACAGCGTGTATGTGAGGAGATACTCAAAAAAAGGGGGCACGCTACGCCGGTAAAACCGACCGGTACGACAAGGTCAGACACACTTTGCGCGCATTTCCAACGCAGCAGACGGTTTTTTATGCCGAAAAGATACCGCACGATGAAATAAGGACACGTCCTAATTCTACTGGCTACTGGCAACTTACCTAACAAATTTCTCAAAGTTACTATTATTTTTTGAAATTTATTACAATTGATATGAAACTATTTTAGTATGATTATCTTTTATTCCATCCAAATCAAATAAATCTGAGAATTCTTGCAATGCCTTTTACCCCCCCCCCGTTATAAGCGCTGAAAATAGTTAACTACTCCGCCCCAAACAACAACCCTTCCTTGATTCCTCGAATCTTATCCCGCAACACCGCGGCTTCTTCAAACTGCAAATCCCTAGCTGCTTGCTGCATTTGTTTTTCCAACTTGGCAATTTCTTTAATCGCATCTTCTTCGGTGTGAATCTCACCAACTTTAACCTTACCTTTGTTTTTCAGACGGCCTTTACCTTGGCTATCGGCTTCTTCGTGGTACACCCCATCGATAATGTCTTTGACTTTTTTATTGATTCGAGTCGGCACGATACCGTGTTTTTTATTGAATTTAATCTGTTTTTCACGGCGGCGTTCGGTTTCGTCAATGGCAGCGCGCATGGAATCGGTAATTTTGTCGGCGTAGAGAATGGCCAAACCATTCACGTTACGCGCGGCGCGGCCGATGGTTTGAATCAGGCTGCGGTGTGAACGCAGGAATCCTTCTTTATCGGCATCAAGAATAGCGACCAGCGAGACTTCAGGAATGTCCAAACCTTCCCGCAACAGGTTGATGCCGACCAGTACGTCAAACAAGCCCAGACGCAAATCGCGGATGATTTCCACGCGTTCGACCGTGTCGATGTCGCTGTGCAGGTAACGCACTTTAATGCCCAGCTCGCTGTAATAATCGGTCAGCTGCTCGGCCATACGTTTAGTGAGCGTGGTGACCAGCGTACGCTCGCTTTTTTTAATGCGTTCATTGATTTCGGATAACAAATCATCAACTTGTGTACCCACCGGACGGATTTCAATAATCGGATCGACCAAACCTGTCGGGCGCACGACTTGCTCGACTACTTGTCCGGCATGTTCTTCTTCGTATTTGGCCGGGGTCGCGGATACGAAGATGGTTTGCGGCATGATTTTTTCGAATTCGTGGAATTTCAGCGGGCGGTTGTCGCGGGCGGAAGGCAGGCGGAAGCCGTAATCGACCAGATTTTGTTTGCGCGATGCATCGCCTTTGTACATGCCGCCGATTTGGGTAACAGTTACATGGCTTTCGTCAATAAACATGATGGCGTTGTCAGGCAGATAATCCATCAATGTCGGCGGCGGTTCGCCTTCTTTTTTGCCGGAAAAATGACGGCTATAGTTTTCAATGCCTTTGCAAAAACCCATTTCATAGAGCATTTCCAAATCGAAACGGGTGCGCTGTTCAATACGCTGCTGCTCGACAGGGCGTTGTTCATGGGCGAAAAATTCGATGCGGTCACGCAATTCTTCTTTAATGCCTTCGCAGGCACGCAACACGGTGTCACGCGGGGTGACGTAATGGCTGCTCGGAAACACGGTGTAGCGTCCTACCCGTTGTAAATTTCCGCCGGTGAGGGGATCGAACAAATCCAGGCGGTCGATTTCGTCGTCAAACAGGCTAATCCGCAACGCACTTTCCGAGCTTTCCGCCGGGTACACGTCAATCACATCGCCGCGGACGCGGAACGAGCCGCGTTTGAAATCCATTTCTCCACGTTCATACTGCATCGACACCAGCGTGGAAATGATGTCGCGCTGCTCAAGTGTGTCGCCCTCTTTAACCGACAACACCATTTGTTTGTATTCGGTCGGATCGCCGATACCGTAAATAGCGGATACGGTGGCAACAATAATCACGTCATTGCGCGTCATCAGGTTTTTGGTGGCACTCAAACGCATTTGCTCGATGTGTTCGTTGATCGCCGAATCTTTTTCAATAAACAAATCACGGCTCGGCACATAGGCTTCGGGCTGATAATAATCATAGTAAGACACGAAATATTCCACCGCGTTTTCAGGAAAAAATTCGCGCATTTCGGCATAAAGCTGGGCAGCCAGGGTTTTATTATGCGCCATGATAATGGCCGGACGGCCGCTTTGCGCAATCACGTTTGCCATGGTGTAGGTTTTGCCCGAGCCGGTTACGCCGAGCAGGGTTTGATAAGCAAGGCCGTCTGAAAGCCCTTCAAGCAAACCGGCAATCGCCGTCGGCTGATCTCCTGCCGGCAGAAAGGGCTGATAGAGTTTGAACGGGGAATTGTCGTATTGGATGACTTGCATTTTCAGACAGCCTTAACATACTTTAGGAAACCTGTCATTATAGCAAAAAAAGCCGTCTGAACAATGCGCGGAAAACGGGATAAACCGGAATGGATATTAATAGATTAACTATAAAATTCCCTATAAATTACAGATAGATAAATGGTAAATTTTACGATTTTACGGTTTTTTATGTCGTTTTTCACGATTCCAATACGCTGTTTTTGTCAAAGCTCGAAAAATAACGTAAACCTGTTTCCTTGGTTTCGGCAAGTTTACTTATTATGCCTTCGATGATAACCACCTTCTTCCTCAGAAAGGAAATCAAATGAAAAAATATTTCGCTGAATTTTTCGGTACGTTTTGGCTGGTATTGGGTGGCTGTGGTAGCGCGGTACTGGCGGCAGCTTATCCCGATCTCGGTATCGGCTTTGCCGGTGTGGCGTTGGCTTTCGGCTTGACTGTTTTGACCATGGCTTATGCCGTCGGTCACATTTCAGGCGGCCACTTCAATCCTGCCGTATCGGTGGGTTTGTTTGTCGGTGGCCGTTTCAACGCTAAAGATTTGCTGCCTTATATCGTTTGCCAAGTCATTGGTGCAATTGCAGCTGCCGGCGTGCTTTACTGCATCGCTTCGGGCAAGGCAGGCTTTGACGCTGCGGCTTCAGGTTTTGCCAGCAACGGCTTTGGCGAACATTCGCCAAACGGCTACGACATGATGGCGGCCTTACTGATTGAAGTAGTGTTGACCGCATTCTTCTTAATCATCATTATGGGCTCGACTGACCGTCGCGCACCTACACCTACGGGTTTTTCGCCACTCGCCATCGGTTTGGCTTTGACCCTGATTCACTTAATCAGCATTCCGGTAACCAATACTTCGGTTAACCCTGCCCGTTCTACCGGCGTGGCTTTATTCCAAGGCAGCTGGGCAGTTGAACAATTGTGGCTGTTCTGGGTGGCACCGATTATCGGTGGCTCTATCGGTGCGGCAATTTACCGTTTCATATTATCCAATGACGAAGAGTAATTTTAACGGGGTAATGTCCGTGGGTTACCAACCATACAGCCGCATGAATGTGCGGCTGTATTTTTTCAAACGGCTTACTTACAATGCAGCTGACAGTCTCTGATAACTAGAAATGCAGATATGCAAACTTTACCTTTTCAAGCAACTATCACCGAACCCATGCTGGCCGGCACAGAAAACAAAACCATCCATCCTGATACGCAATTTATCGAAACCACCAACGGTTACCGGATTGCTTGGCAAAATGGAATTTCCGCCCTGTTGGTATCAGTCAAACACACCAAGCAATCTTTTCAGACGGCTTCTTGCGTTTTTTTCTTGGCTGCACTTTTTTGAAACTTCAATACCACTTCACCTTTGTGACGGTTCCAGTCGATTCCCACATAGCCGCCATCGGCCAGCTTGCCGAATAGCAACTCATCCGCCAAGGCTTTGCGGATTTTTTCCTGAATCAGCCGTTGCATGGGACGCGCGCCCATTTGCGGGTCGAAACCTTTTTCGGCCAAGTATTGGCGTAACGCAGGCGTGAATTCGGCTTCAACTTTTTTATCGAGTAGCTGGTGTTCCAATTGCAGCAGGAATTTGTCCGCTACTTTGATGATAATCGGCTCGGACAAAGGTGCAAACGGAATAATCGCATCCAAGCGGTTGCGGAATTCAGGCGTAAACATTTTATTGATAATCTGCATTTCGTCACCCCGCCCGCGTTTGTTGGTAAAGCCGAAGGTCGGGCGGCTCAGGCTTTCGGCTCCGGCATTGGTGGTCATAATTAAAATGACGTTGCGGAAATCCGCGCTTTTGCCATTGTTGTCAGTCAGACGGCCGGCATCCATTACTTGCAGCAAAACATTGAAAATATCAGGATGCGCTTTTTCAATTTCATCCAAAAGCAACACGCAATGCGGCTGTTTGTTTACAGCTTCGGTGAGTAAGCCGCCTTGATCGAAGCCGACATAGCCTGGCGGGGCGCCGATTAAGCGCGACACGGCATGGCGTTCCATGTATTCCGACATATCAAAGCGTTGCAGGGACACACCCAGCGAAAACGCCAGTCGTCGGGCGACTTCGGTTTTGCCCACACCGGTCGGACCGGAAAACAGAAAGCTGCCAATCGGTTTGTCAGGCAGACCTAAACCTGAGCGCGACATTTTTACAGCAGCAACCAAGGCTTCGATGGCATCGTCTTGGCCGTACACCATGTTTTTTAAATCACGCGCCAAAAATTGCAACATTTGTTTGTCGTCGTGCGAGACGGTTTTTTCCGGAATGCGGGCAACTTTGGCAATCACTGATTCGATTTGCGCCTTGCCGATGACTTTTTTCTGCTTGGATTTAGGCAGAATGCGTTGCGCCGCACCGGCTTCGTCTATCACATCGATGGCTTTGTCGGGCAGAAAACGCTCATTGATGTAGCGTGCGGAAAGCTCTGCAGCCGCTTCCAACGCGCCTTGGGTGTAGCGCACTTGATGGAAGCTTTCAAACATCGGTTTCAGGCCGCGCAGGATTTGTACAGTTTCAACCACCGTCGGCTCAACAATGTCGATTTTTTGGAATCGGCGGCTCAATGCATGGTCTTTGTCGAAAATGGTACGGTACTCGTCGTAAGTGGTTGCGCCAATACAGCGCAACAGGCCTTTGACCAGCGCCGGTTTGAGCAAATTGGATGCGTCCATCGTGCCGCCGCTGGTACTGCCCGCACCGATGATGGTGTGGATTTCGTCAACAAACAAAATGGCGTGTTCGACTTTTTCCAATTGTTTCAACACAGCTTTCACTCGCGCTTCAAAGTCGCCACGGTATTTGGTACCGGCCAGCAATGCGCCCATATCCAGCGAATAAACCACCGCATTTTGCAGTGTTTCCGGCACGCTGCCGTTGACAATCTGATGCGCCAAACCTTCCGCCAACGCAGTTTTGCCCACCCCTGCCTCACCCACAAGCAAGGGATTGTTTTTACGGCGACGGCACAAAATCTGTACCAAACGCTCCATTTCGTGTTTTCGGCCGATGAGCGGGTCAATTCGTGCGGCTTTGACTTCATCATTCAGATTGACACAGTATTTGGTCAACGGATTGCCTTTTTCTTCTCCCTGCTCTCCCGACTCGGCTTCTTGGCCGTCTGAAGATTCCTGAGCGTTTTCATTTAAACCGCCATGTGCAATGCTGCGCAGAACTTCAAAACGAGTCACCGATTGCAGCTTCAGGAAATACACGGCATGGCTGTCGCTCTCGCTCATGAGAGCCACCAGCAAATCCAACGGGGAGACTTCGCTTTTGCCTGCCGATTGGGTATGCACCATAGCGCGCTGAATCACGCGCTGAAAGCCTAATGTCGGCTGCGTTTCAGTGTTGTCCAACAAATGATCGGGAATCTGCGGCGTGTTTTCGGTCACGCTGTCGGTAAGATGGTCGGACAGTAATTTCAAATCGGCGCCACATTCGGCAAGCGTGTTTCTAACCGCTTCGTTTTCATCAATCAACACCAGCAATAAATGCTCTAAACTGATGAATTCGTAGCGTTCGCTACGCGCTTCGGTATAAAGCACCTGTAAAATGCGTTCTAATTCTGATGACAGCATGAATCAAATCTCCTCAACGATACACTGCAGCGGATGGCCTTCGGCCTTTGCTCGCCGGATGACTTGCTGCTGTTTGGTTTGAGCAATGTCGCGCGTGTAGGTGCCGCACAAGCCTTTGCCTTCATGATGAACCAGCAACATCACCGCCACAGCCTGTTCTTCGCTTAACATGAAAATTTCCGTTAATACCGCCACCACAAAATCCATGGTTGTGTAATCGTCGTTTAACAGATAAACACCATAGCGTTTCGGTGACCGTGGCTGGTGGTCGTTTATTAATGTATCGGATTCATGGCGGGAGTGAGTATTACTCATAATATATATTAAGGCTCCAAAACTGTTTTTAAACTGCGCTTGGCACAATATCACGCTCAAGACGTAAAAATATACGGAATCAATAAAAATTGGCAGTTTCTGTTGTATTTTGTACTATTTTAATAAATTTTTCACTTTTTCCCAAACATTACTTGACGACAGACATTAACGAATGTAAAAAGGCGGTTAAGCAGAGTCGGCACTCGAAGAAGCATAATTGTTTTTAGGAGAGACTTGAAACTTTTAGGTTTAACGTATTGCCTTATTTGCTGTTTTTGTTAAATTTTTTAAGTATAGGAAGTTCTCAATGGCAACCGGTATCGTAAAATGGTTCAACGACGCTAAAGGTTTTGGTTTCATCACTCCGGATGAAGGCGGCGAAGATTTGTTCGCTCACTTCTCTGCGATCAACATGGATGGTTTCAAAACCCTGAAAGAAGGACAACGCGTGTCTTTCGAAGTGACCACCGGCCCTAAAGGCAAACAAGCTGCTAACATTCAGGCTGCTTAATGAGTGCGCGGCATCAGCCGTAACGTGATGGCGGGATCTCCCGCCATTTTTTATTGCAGGTACAATTATAGACGATTATCAACGCGCATTAATTCAACCATATAATTTTATTTTATATTTTTGAAATCAGATTGAAGTACCCGTGCGCCGCGCCCGAAGCAGAAGACCATCTTTCAATCAAACCGGCCAGTCTGAAAATCCGCTTCGAAGCCGCATCACCCGTAAAGCATCGCAAACATCAATCTCTTTTACTAACACCATATCCGACCATGAAACATTCCATTCCTGCCGGCATTTACCGCCATTACAAAGGCAATTTGTATGAAGTCACCGGCCTTGCGCGCCATAGCGAAACCGAAGAAGAATTGGTCGTTTACCGCGCTTTATACGGCGAATTCGGTTTGTGGGTGCGCCCTACCGCCATGTTTGCCGAAACGCTCGAATTGAATGGCGAAACCGTAGCGCGTTTTGCTTTGGTGAAAGCATTTTAAACATTTTCCACTTTCAGACGGCCTGTTATTTCCCTTTCTTCAGACAGCCTGATAAAATAGGCCGTCTGAAAACTATCAAGAATCAGCATTATGAGTATTGCCAATAATAAAAAAGCCTTTCACGATTACTTTATCGAAGGCCAGATTGAAGCCGGTTTGGTATTGGAAGGATGGGAAGTAAAAGCCATCCGCGCCGGAAGGGTGCAACTCAAAGAAAGCTATATCTACTGGAAAAAAGATGCATTTTATTTGGTCGGCTGCCACGTCACCGCCCTGCCAACCGCTTCGACCCACGTCAAACCCAATCCGGTACGCTCCAGAAAATTATTGCTGAATCAAGCCGAAATCAATAAGCTCATCGGTAAAACCGAACGCGCCGGTTACACCATCGTACCGTTGAATCTGCATTACAACCGAGGCCGCATCAAAATGGAAATCGGTTTGGCCAAAGGTAAAAAACAACACGACAAACGCCAAAGCCTGAAAGAAGCCGATTGGAAGCGTGAAAAACAGCGTTTGATGAAAAACATGTCTTCTTAAAAACAACCCGAACCAGCAGAAATCTATGAAACTGAGTACCTTATTAGTCGTAACCAGCCTAATGGCTTTAACTGCCTGCCACAGGGGCAAAACCCGCATCAGCCATTACGATCCAAACGAATTGTAGAAAATCAACCATCTCTGTATTTTGGATAATCCCCAAGCCTGTAACCGCACTTTGATTCAGAATATTGCTCTTTCTTTAGGAAAACTCGGCATCAGCAGCGAAAACGTAAACATTGCAGGCAACCGTAAACGCCTATATGAGCCGGAATACTGCTACAACCTGCGTTACAGCACCTGCACCAACGCTATTTCCCTGCTCATCCGCACGCCCGGGTATCCTGTTACCAGTCTGCGCGACCGCATGGATACTACACAGGATTTACAAAAGCAAACCGACATCCTGATTTCACACCTGTTAGGTAAAACCGCGCAATAATGCATTCTCCATCTTTTCAGACGGCTTGTTTGACCCAATAATACGACGGTCAACATCAGGCCGTCTGAAAACTTTTTAAGGAGCCCTTTCACAATGCGACAAGCCTCACTCGCCATGCCCTTGTTTTTAATCCTGTTCGGATCGGTTTGGTTTTTGAAAACTACCGGTATCCTGCCTGCTGCTGCAACCCTGATTGCCATCGGCTTGGTAGTGGCCGGATTAGCTGTGATGATTCTGGACGGCATCAACAAGCAGTCAATTATTTCCGGCCCGATTTTGATGTATATCGGAGCAGCAGTCTATCTGCGCACCGAATACTGGTTTGCCTATTCGCCACTGATTGCTTTAGGCATGATGGTGCTAGGCTGTCTGCTTTTGCTCTCGCGCAGCAGCATGATTCCATATAAAATGCCCAAACATTCCGACCACCTATCCCAATAAGAAAAAAGGCCGGGCGAAACTCGGCCTTTTTTCTTGCCAGCCATTCAATTATTTTTTGAACAGACATCTGGAATTTTCAAACGGGTTCTCACCATTTGGATTGCTTGGTCCATTGCGGCCGGTATAATCATCGGTACCGTTTTTCCATAAACCATTCAACAAATCACCTTGACGGAAGAATCGCGTGACCACGTCATCACCGGCAACTGGAAAGCTTATCGGTATGCCATGTTAAACCGGTTTGGTACTGATTTACCAAATCATTTATGCGTATTTGGCAGATTTAAGCAGCAACAGTGAAGGGCAGATATTAATGCAGACCGTAAAAAGCTATCTGCCGTCATCAGATTGGGCAAATATCTATAGTAAAAAGGTGAAAAATATAGCAAGGCGTACTATGCTTGCGGTGAAGCCTTAGCCGGTATCGAAGTGCTTTCAGCATTTTTGGAAAAACACGCTGCTTGTCTGGATAACCACCCGATGGCCCTTTTATACGCGGATTTTCGGTCGGACAATATGGTGATTTCTCCGAAGAAAGGACTGTATGCCATCGATTTTCAGGGCAGTGGTTTGGTCGATCCTTATCCCGAAATAGGGCTTTTAAGAAAAATCAATTAGTTATCGTTAAAAAAGGCGCACCTGCTACCGGCGGCGGTACATGGTTACACCCCAAACTCGCCATAGACTTTGCCCGCTGGTTAAATCCCCACTTCGCCGTATGGTGTGATGAACAGATTGAAAAAATCCTGTCAGGCCAACAGCCCGAAATCAAAGCCAAAAAACAAAAAACCCTACCGGGCGGCTTGACCCACGAGCAGGAACAGGTCAAAGCCCTGCACCGCACCTTAGTCGGCGCAGTACCCAAAGAAAAACAGGCAGCTTTGGCGATTACACTCTGGTCGTCTTTAAGAGAGCATTAAGATTTTAGTTAGCTATAAACAAAGGGCTACAAATATGGTTAAAACTGCCATACAGTCCTATGTGGTGTTAAATAATCCCACCTACGGCATTCCCTATATCTCGCAAGCAATTGCCAAAGTCGGTACAACCACCTGTACGAAAGTTGGGAGGGCGTGGCCGATGAAGTGTGCGCATTTTGTTTGAAAGACAGCGGTTTGTTAAAGATCCGCAACGCTTTCAGACAACCGGGCAAATCTGATGATGCCGTCTGAACACTTTCAAAAACAGCTTGCATACAAGTGCTTGCAAAATAGATTTGCTCATGCAAAGGCCGTCTGAAACTGGTACAATAACGCCATTTTTCAGACGGCTTTTTAATAGCGTTGGTCTGCCACAGTCCAAAGAGAACGATTTTGCAAGCTGCCGATACGGCAACAGAATCGGTTCCATACTGTCTGTGACAGTCCGCCTTGTATCCGTTATTTATTCATTCCACTATATTGATTGCGCCGCATTCTTTCCATTCCATAAAGCCAACATCATGCCCCAAGACAAAATCCTGATTCTTGACTTCGGTTCGCAAGTCACCCAGCTGATTGCCCGCCGTGTGCGCGAAGCCCATGTTTACTGCGAGCTGCATTCCTACGACATGTCTCTGGCCGACATCAAAGCCTTTAATCCGAAAGGTATCATCCTCTCCGGCGGCCCTAATTCGGTTTACGAATCCGATTACCAGGCTGACACCGGCCTGTTTGATTTAGGCATTCCCGTGCTCGGCATCTGCTACGGCATGCAGTTTATGGCGCACCATTTAGGCGGTGAAGTATCGCCGGGCAACCAACGCGAATTCGGTTACGCCCAAGTCAAAACCATCGACAGCGAACTGACGCGCGACATTTCCGACACCCAACCCAACACGCTCGACGTGTGGATGAGCCATGGCGATAAAGTGTCCAAATTACCGGAAGGTTTTGCCGTCATCGGCGACACGCCGTCTTGCCCGATTGCTATGATGGAACACGCTGAAAAACAATTCTACGGCATCCAATTCCACCCTGAAGTGACCCACACTAAGCAAGGCCGCGCGCTGATTAACCGCTTTGTGCTCGATATCTGCGGTGCACAACCAAGCTGGACCATGCCTAACTATATTGAAGAAGCGGTGGCCAAAATCCGCAAGCAAGTCGGCAGCGACGAAGTAATTTTAGGTTTGTCTGGCGGCGTAGACTCATCGGTTGCCGCCGCACTGATTCACCGCGCCATCGGCGACCAGCTCACCTGCGTATTCGTCGATCACGGTCTGTTGCGCCTGAACGAAGGTAAAATGGTAATGGATATGTTTGCCCGCAATTTGGGCGTTCGCGTGATTCACGTCGATGCCGAAGACCAATTCATGGCCAAACTTGCCGGCGAAACCGACCCAGAGAAAAAACGCAAAATTATCGGCAGCGAATTCATTGAAGTATTTGATTCAGAAGAGAAAAAACTCACCAACGCCAAATGGCTGGCACAAGGTACTATTTATCCTGACGTGATTGAAAGCGCCGGAGCAAAAACCAAAAAAGCCCACGCCATCAAATCGCATCATAATGTCGGCGGCCTGCCGGAAAACATGAAGCTCAAATTGCTTGAGCCATTGCGCGATTTGTTTAAAGACGAAGTGCGCGAACTCGGCGTCGCCCTCGGCCTGCCGCGCGAAATGGTGTACCGTCACCCGTTCCCGGGTCCGGGTCTGGGTGTGCGCATTTTGGGCGAAGTAAAAAAAGAATACGCCAACTTGCTGCGTCAAGCCGATGATATTTTCATCCAAGAATTGCGCAACACCACCGATGAAAACGGCACATCATGGTACGACCTCACCAGTCAGGCATTCGCCGTGTTTCTGCCCGTGAAATCCGTCGGCGTGATGGGTGACAGCCGCACCTACGATTACGTGATTGCCCTGCGCGCTGCCGTTACCAGCGACTTCATGACCGCACATTGGGCCCAACTGCCTTACGACCTGCTCGGCCGCGTGTCCAACCGCATCATCAACGAAGTCAAAGGCATCAACCGTGTGGTTTATGATGTGAGCGGCAAACCACCTGCTACCATCGAATGGGAATAAAAACCTAACTTATCCATGTTTATCTTCTATTGATAAAAAAGCCTTTTCGAAGCCCTGAATTATCAGGGCTTTTTCTTATCTATGGTTATCCATGCTTATCTATTAATTAAAAAACAATTAGGGCATTACGAAAGGTATTTATTATAATGCGGTATAAAATACCCTTTAGCTAAAATACCCGAAAGAATGCCATGTTGAATGACCGCATATTGAAAACGGCCAAGCTGAAAGACAAACCGTATTAAGCTGTAAGACAGAGACGGCATGCATGCCTATGTTGCTACATCGGGAACAATCTCTTTCCGCTATAGCTACAAATTCAACAGCCGCAGTGAAACGCTTGCTTCGGTAAATATGGATTGATAACACTGGCAGAAGCACGTGAACGGTTGCTTGCCGCGCGTAAGCTGTTAGAGCAGGGAATCAGTCCGGCCAAAGAAATGAGTTACGTGCCGATGTTGGGAAACAGCCGGATGCCTATCTTCGGGAGAGAGCCAAACGGTTCGGGTGCACTGAAGTGGCCATTCATAAAGCACTTGGACGTATTGGGTCAATGAGTTGTTTATACCGAATTTACTTGGGCAGAGTGTCATTGTGACGGATAATGCGACTTTCCATAAAGGCAATGAGATTGTAACGGCATTACGGGAGGCCGGGCATACCATTCTTTGGTACCGCCTTACCGCCCTGATTTAAACGGTATTGAGAAAAAGTGGGCAGAGATAAAGCATCTTTGCAATAGTAGGGGTTTGATGACATCGATGAATTATTCAGAATTTGTACTCAAAATTAAGTTAAATGGCTATAGTTACACCTGATTTCCACGAAGGGCGCAATATTCGTCAAATTTCATGTTTGCGTTCCATTAAAATTATATAGCAAAAGCATAGCATAGATAAATATAAAATAGTAGTATCGTTAAATATAGCCATGCTTTATATTTATGTTTCAATCGTGGGAGCAAGAACATGACACGCATAGATAGAATTAAGAATCTGATTAAAGATGAATTTGGCGACAACCAAGCTGAATTTGCGAGAGCTATTAAAAAAGCTCCTGCGCAAGTGAATCAGTGGCTTAATGGGTATAGAAATATTGGCGATGGTGTAGCAAGAAATATAGAAGAAATATTGAATAAGCCTGCGAGGTGGCTTGATGGGAAAAATTCACGCCCCATCGAATCCAACGCAAAAGTCATCGGCACAGTAGATACGTGGGACAGCAACACCCCGCTTGAAAATGACGATTGCGAAGTCCCGTTTTACTTTTACAAAGAAACTCATTTAGCCGCCAGAAACAGCTTCGCCGACGACATCAACGACTACAAGCTGCGTTTTTCAAAATCCACCCTGCGCCGTCAGGGAATCAATCCGACCGATGTAGTCTGCGTGTCGGCAGACGGCAACAGCATGGAACCAGTATTTCCCAGCGGTGCTACGCTGGGTATTAATACCGCCGATAAAGTCATCAAAGACGGCAAAATTTACGCGTTTAACAACGGCGGACTATTTAAGAACAAAAATACTCTATCGTTTACCGGACAACATGGTCAGAATCCGCAGTTACAATAGCGCAGAATATGAAGATGAAACCCGAAATATGAAAGAAATATCCATAATCGGCCGCGTGTTTTGGTGGAGTGTGTTAGATTAAATACCGTTCAAATCTGCGGTAAGGTGCACAGCAGCTGGGCGTTAAATGAGTTTAAATAGGCCGGATAGTATTTCAACACAGGGTAACTAACCTAACGGGAATAATATGGAGAAACGACAAGAAAATCTATCCCCCTCCCCCCGACCAGGTAAAAATCTGCGGCAAAGTTAAAGGCAGCTGGGTATTGAGCGAGTTTAAATAGACTGTCTGAATCAAACCGATAAATATCTGTATAAAATGGAGAAATAAAAATGATTAAACAAATTAAGTTCGAGCAGTATCGCCGTCTTAAAGCACCTTTAAAATTGGAATTTTGCAATCGGACAATCTATCGGTTTCAGACGGCATAATAATTCAGACAGCACCCATTCGCGTTTCCGGCTTATTCCAAAATATTCATCTCCACAAAGCCAAAGTCTGCCTACCCTGCGTACCGTTTATTTGAGCTTGGCGCGTTTATTGCCTTTTGGTGAAATGAAAAACGATACGCCTTTGAAAGGCGTAAGAAAAGAGCTGCCTGACGAGTACAATGAAATCTTTCATCAATTGGTCAGATGCATAACCGGCATCAAAATTACCGAGTCGGCACCGCAGATTATTGAAAACATCAAAACCATAACAGAATACCTGACCGAAGAACAAGGCATCGACTCCAATACCGCTTCAGTTGGCGAAGACAATGCAATTATCATCTTAAAAAATTTAGTCTTACTGCGCTATTACTACGAAAAATCCCCCAGCCTACACAATCTTGGCCAACCTGCTTCCATCTTATTGGCTGCGTTTCTTTAAAATCAACGCGGAGTACGGTGAGAAGGTTCATGGCGGTATCCACATTAGAACTTTGGGGCCTTCCAAGACAAAAGCCGTCTGAAAAACCAACAATCGGGTTTGTGATTATAATTGATGAAATGGACGCAACCCTTCACTCTGCCATGCAGCTGCGCTTGCTCAATACCCTTAAAGAATATTCGGAAAACTATAAAATCCAAGTTTTCTTTACCACCCACAGCCTATATCTACTGGAAAAAGCCTTAAGCCTGGCCTATCACAACAACATCAAACTGAATTACCTGACTCACCAAGGTGATCATGTCACCCTGTTGCCCGACCCGTCTATTCATAAAATCGAACGCCACTTACAGGAAATTCAAACTGTCAGTTACAGCCTGTTGCCCAAAATTCCAGTATTTACCGAAGACCTGGAAGCCCGGGTGATATTAAATGCAATTTTCGGATATTTCAGCAGCAAGTGCCGATATTTTAAAAACTTAAGAGATAAATTTCATTTTGTGGAAGCCAGTATCGGATGTGAAATACTGAAACAAATTTTCAAAGACTAATATTTGAATCAAAACACCATGAATGCTATTTGCATATTAGATGGCGACAATAACGGACAAAAAGACACCAAACACAACATCATCGTTTTACCTGGCAAAAATAACCCCGAGCAATTGATTTTTGATTACTACGATAAGCTGGCCAATGCTACAAATTTTGAAATGTACCAAACACAAAGTTTTTGGCACACAGATACAGCATTAAACAACGGCTTGACTAAACAGCGTTATACCACCTTGATTAAACCGCAGATAACAGCAATTGAAGATAAAATTAGAAATTTGAAAGAAGAAGGAAAATCAACTTCAGGAGTAAAGAGAGACGAAAATAAAAAAGTTTTTAATGGCAACCTGGAAGAATTTAAAATCGTTTTGGATTTCTGGTTGGACAACCATTACGAAGAGATGTATAAATTCTATAAAGATTTGCGCCATTGCTTCCGGCAGGTGTCTTTATTGCATAGATTAGATCCGGAGCTCTGGCCAAGAAATACAGGACTTGGCAAAAACAGATTATCAAATGATTACTGAAAAATGACGCTGGCTAACCGTTCCATGCCCGTTTATAATAGCGCAAATTGATTGAATAAGAGAGAAAAAACATGGCACGGAACTCAAAGCCTGAGACCTTTACAAAACCCAACCCATAATCAAAAAAAGCGTACTTAGGTGACTAACGTACGCTTTTTTTCAATATTAAATGCCCCATAATTACCTATGATTCCCTATTTTGGAACATATCCCCCCCCTTTTTCAGACAGCAGCAGGCACACGGAGCCTGTTGGCAGC
>NZ_PXYY01000058.1 GCF_003013245.1 Neisseria iguanae | reverse complement strand
ATTTTGAAACGGCAGGGTAAGGTTTATTACCGTTGTTGCAGAAAACACCGGGAAAGATACGTCACTGCCTGTTATTAAACGGAAAACCATGCCTGACAGCATTGTTTGTACAGACGGTTATAAAAGCTGTAATGTGTTGGCTGTCAGTGGGTTTACTTATCACCGAATCAATCGTTCAGGGCTTTTTGCAGGCCGTCAAAACCACATTGATGGTATTGAAAATTTCCGGAATCAGGTAAAGCGCATTCTACGGAAATAGAACGGAAACCTTTCCCTTTATTCCTGAAGGAATGTGAATTTCGTTTTAACTTTGGCGCACCAAAAGGGCAGCTTAAAGTCTTGCGGTTTTGGTGTGGTATTTAAGGCTGTGATCTGATACAGCCCCAAAATCAAACCAATACTGCGTTGGCGGTAACGGTTGTCCTGCCGGTCGTTTTGCGGGCATTTTGCTTTCTGGCTTCATGTTGTTCCCTGGCATACAAGTCATCGTATTCGCTGCTCATGCCGTATCTGTCCAATTCATGCTTGACGGTGGCGCTGCCGGGCCTTATGGCACAGGTGCTGCTGTTTTTGAACGGCTTGCGGTCTTTGCTCCCGAGTCTGGTGTGCCCTAGCGGATGGCAATCTTTCTTGTCAGGAAAGGCGGCATGATGCCGCATGCTTTCCTTTTAGAAAGTTGTTGCACTTGCGATGGGAATTCTAAGGGCCTTTATCCAATTTTGCCACTAAACTCTGTATAATGGATCCGTTTTAAGGAAAGGAAAATCAAATGTGGTTTAAGCAACTCAGTTTTTACCCTTTGAATAAGGAAAAACTGCCTGAATTGGAGGCTTTGGCAGAAAAACTGGGGGAGGCGGAGTTTACCCATTGCCAAGGTTTGGATTGGTTCAGCGAAGGCTTTGCCGCACCGGTTTCTTTTTCGCCGGAATTGGTTTTTCCGGCTGATTACACTTGGCGCGTGGCCTTGAAAAAAGAAGAAAAAGTCTTGCCTGCGGGTGTCATCCGCGATATTTTGGACGACAAGGTTTTGGAAATCCAAAATAACGAAGGTCGCAATGTCGGCCGCAAGGAAAAGCAGGAATTGAAAGACATCATCACCGATGATTTGCTGCCGCGCGCGTTTACCCGCTCCAGCCGTACGCAGGCGGTGTTGGATACGCGGCATGGTTATTTGCTGGTGAACAATGCTTCTTCTGCCAAAGCGGAAAATCTGTTAACCAAATTGCGCGAAGCCTTGGGTGGTTTGGAAGCGAACTTACCCAATACCAAGCAGTCCCCTTCTTCGCTGATGACTTCGTGGCTGCTCGACGGCCATTGTGAAGGCGGTTTTGAGTTGGACAGCGATTGCGAACTCAAAGGCATCGGCGATGTGGTGCCGACGGTGAAAGTATCCAAGCAGGATTTGACCGCCGATGAAGTGGTTCAGCACGTCAAAAACGGCAAAACCGTAACCCAATTAGGCTTGGTGTGGCGCGAGCAGATTGCGTTTATCCTGACGCAGGATTTCACGTTCAAGCGCATTCAGTATTTGGATGTATTGCAGGAAGAAGCGGAAAACAACGGCGACGATGCCGCCGCCCTGACCTTTGCGTCGCAAATTTTAATGACCGAAGCCCTCAGTATCATGCTGGAGGAATTGGTTTCGTATTTGGGCGGCTGGCAGGAATAATTTCAGGCGGCCTCAGATTTAAAAGGCTGTCTGAAAAATAAAACCAAATTGATACCTGATGAGGTTAAACCCTACCCGATAAGGGTTTCAAAACAGATATGAAAACAGAAATTGACGGCTACCGCGCGCCAATGGTAACCGCCATCGGCATTATTTTAGGTTTCGTGTTGGCCTTTATGAGCAAATGGGCAACCGAGCCGGGAACAACGCATAAAAGCGATTATCTGGTATTGATTGGGCTACTGATCGGTATCGTGTTGCTGATTACAGCCTTATACCGTATTTTGAATAACCGCGTTGCTGATGCCGACCAAGCCCATTATTATGGCCGTACCTTGCAAATTTTCATGGTCGGACTGGTGTGTTCGTTTATCGGCACGCTGCTGGCCATTATCCAGCAATTACTGCTGTAAACTATCTTTCTACTTACAGGCAGTCTGAAAAACAGGAATTTATCATCTTGAAATATATTGCTTTATTAGCTATCGGCTTGAGCGTTTCCCTACCTGCCTCCGCCGAAATCATCAATAATTATCAAAATAAAGGCTGCCGCTACGAAGGCACGGTTAAAGACGGCAAACCGGAAGGGCAAGGAAACTGGCAGTGTCAGGACGGCCGCAGCTATAAGGGCGGGTTTAAGGCCGGTAAATTTGACGGCAAAGGCGTATATGTTGCCAATGTCGGCAACAATACCATATTTTTAGAACCGTTTAATGTCAACAGTACCAAGATCAAAGGCATGACCCTGAGCGGCCGCTTCCAAAAAGGCGTGGCGCATGGCAGCTTTAATGTATCGCAAAACGATAAACTGCTGTTTATCATGAAGTTTGACAAAGGTATGATACAGGAAGTCAAACTGCCGAAAGCGGCGAAAAAATAATTCAGACGGCCTTGCAAGGCCGTCTGAACCCCTATTCAAAATTTTCAAGGAATCCCGACATGAGCATTAAATCAGACAAATGGATTCGCCGCATGAGCGAAGAACACGGCATGATCGAGCCGTTTGAGCCAAACCAAATCAAGGAAGTCAACGGCCGGCGCATTATTTCATACGGCACCTCCAGCTACGGCTACGACATCCGTTGCGCCAACGAATTCAAAATCTTCACCAACATCAACAACACCATCGTCGATCCGAAAAATTTCGACCCGAAAAACTTCGTTACCGTCGAAGACGACTGCTGCATCATTCCGCCCAACTCATTCGCGCTCGCGCGCACGGTGGAATATTTCCGCATTCCGCGCAATGTATTGACCGTGTGCTTGGGCAAATCGACCTACGCCCGCTGTGGCATTATTGTGAACGTCACCCCTTTTGAACCGGAATGGGAAGGCTGTGTCACGCTGGAATTTTCCAACACTACCCCGCTGCCGGCCAAAATCTATGCCGGCGAAGGCGTGGCGCAAGTGCTGTTTTTTGAAAGCGACGAAATTTGCGAAACATCTTACAAAGACCGCAACGGTAAATACATGAGGCAAACCGGCGTTACCCTGCCGAAAACCTGATGACAAATGCCGCAGTTTGGCTTAGAACCAGATTGCGGTATTTTTTCAGATGGCCTCAAAAGAAAAACCGTACAACCGATTCATACCTTTCCAGGCCGTCTGAAAATCAATCGGTTCCGATTGGCAACAATCATAAAGCGTAAACCCATTTTACGCCCCATTCCCACTGCCTGCTGAATTTTCTGCCTGCTTGGGCGGTGTTGGCGCATCGGTTTCTGCCCGCAAATCGGCCTACCTTTGCCGCCACGCTTAGATGGCGTTTAAAACCGAAAACCGTGTCGGTTTGGCGGCTGTGGCGTTTCCGAACCCGCCGCCTGACAGGCCTGACATATCACAACGATTTGCCCGACCTTCAGAAAAAGCCTTACAGGATACGCTTACACAGACACCACTGTCCGGCCATGAAGCCTACGAAGCGTAGGTTTGAAAGCTGCATTCGCCGGCGCCAACCCACGCAATGGCCTACTCATAAAAAAACAAGATGCAGATTCTGATGCGTTTGGCGACAGTAGAAGAAACGGCAAAATCCGGCGGGCGGAAGAAATCGAAAGCATGAGCGGGGAAACGGCGTTACACCTGACAGATAAGGTTCGTCCATATGCCGATGCCACACGGCAGAACGTGCAAAACAATATTCGAAAACAGTGGAAACGCCTGCACAATCCAAGCATCAGCAAAAGCTTGCGGATAGGCTGAATCATTCGTTTTTAAACTCAAGCGGCCGAAAGGCCGTCTGAAAATTTTCAGACGGCCTTTCGGTAATGAATTTATCTCGGTAAATAAATCATCGGATCAACTGCTTTGCCGTTAATCCGCACTTCAAAATGCAGCTTCACCTGATCGGTATCGGTGCTGCCCATATTGCCGATGGGTTGGCCGGCGCGCACGTTTTGGTCTTTTTGCACCAAAATATTGTCATTGTGCGCATAAGCCGTGATGGTCGATGTATTGTGGCTGAGCAAAATCAATTTGCCGTAGCCGCGTACGCCTTCGCCGGCATAGACGACCATACCGTCAGCAGCAGCTTTCACAGCCTGACCGCGATAGCCTGAAATATCAATGCCTTTGTTGCCGGCACCGTTGTAACGCCCGACAACGCCGTTGCGGCCGTTATCCACCGGCCATTGCAGTTGCAGGTGGTTGACCGGTGTCACCGGACGCCCGGCAGAAGGATTGGCAGCGGCATTGCGGCGTATGCGCAATACCCGGCCGACTTCGATTTTGGAAGAATCGGCCAAATTGTTCCATGCAGCCAAGGTTTTAACGCTTTGGCCGTAACGTTTGGCAATGCGGTATAAGGTATCGCCGGATTGAACGCGGTAATAACCTTGTGGAACCGGTTTGGATTGGTTGGAAGCACAGGCGGCCAAAAGTACCGCCATGCTGGTAAGCAAAATCGTTTTGCATCGGATTGGAATTGTGATCGGTGTCTGTATTTTCATAAGGGATAAGGATACCAAATCCGCCGCTTGTCCGCCATGACCACTTTTACGCGTGATGCCGGCGTGTTTGGCAACAAGCATATTCAGACAAAATCATGCCAAGCCGTCTGAAAAGCCTGTCAACGAGTGTTTTCATACGCTCGAATGGTTTGCGCCACGCTTGGGAACACAAAAAATCCAATCCTGAAACCGCTTGCGCAAACCTTGGTTTTTAACATTCTGCTTACTTATTTTTACTGCTATATCAAGCTTACCCTTTTTCACATTTTAAAACCTTGAAAGGCGGTTCAAACACCTTTATGTTAATATCTCAAAACAACATTTGAAATCCATGAGGAACCAACCATGCAATTTTTAGGTATCGGCTTTTTGGTACTGCTCTTTTTAGAAATTATGTCGATTGTCTGGGTTGCCGACTGGCTTGGCGGCAGCCTGGCCTTTTTGCTGATGATCGCCAGTTTCGCCCTCGGCATATTCATGTTGCGCCGCACCGGTATGTCGGGGGTATTGGTGGCGGGGGCAGCCATGCGCAGCGGCAAAGATATTTCGATGTACCAGCTTTTGTGGCCGATTCGTTTCGCACTGGCCGGTTTATTGCTGATAAGCCCGGGTTTCGTTTCCATGACCATTGCGCTGATTTTGCTGTTGCCAATTAAAGGCAAACCGATTGCCGACATGAGCGTGCATACCGCCACATTCGACCCGAACCGCAGACAAAATCCGTTTGCCGGGCAATCCGCACAATCCAAAGACGACGACATCATCGATGCCGAATACACCACCGTTACCCGCGTCGATCCGCATAGCAAAGCCAAAGACTATATCGAACACAAACCCGATTAATCCACCCTATCCCCGACAGGCCGTCTGAAAATGAATAAATTTTTCAGACGGCCTGTCTATTTCCAGAGCGGCAATGTTATACTTAAGCGATTATTGACTGACACTGGGTGCTGTGTTTTGCGCCCGCCCGAACACGAGAACAAGATGAGCGAGAACAAGATGAGCAGAATCCAGCAGACTTTTGCCGATTTAAAGGGCGACAAAGCCTTGATTCCCTATATCACCGTAGGCGACCCCGACACAGATATCACGCTTGCCCTGATGCACAGCTTGGTTGGAAACGGTGCCGATATTTTAGAATTGGGCGTACCCTTTTCCGACCCGATGGCCGACGGCCCGACCATTCAACGTGCCGCCGAACGCGCCTTAAAAAATCATGTTTCGCTGAAAGATGTGTTGGCCGTTGTGCGCCGTTTCCGCGAAAAAAATACCGCCACCCCAGTAGTATTGATGGGGTATCTCAATCCGATTCACAAAATGGGTTACGAAGCATTTGCCCACGCTGCCGCCGAGGCGGGTGTTGATGGCGTGTTGACCGTGGATTCGCCGATAGAGACCATCGGGCCGTTGCAAAAAAACTTAGAATCCCGCGGTATCGACTGTATTTTCCTAATCGCGCCAAGCACCACCGAGCAACGTATTCAAACCATCGCCAACCTGGCCGGCGGCTTTGTGTATTACGTTTCCTTGAAGGGCGTAACCGGTGCGGCCAGCTTGGATACCGATGAAGTTTCGCGTAAAATAGAGCTTTTGCGTAAATATATCGACATTCCAATCGGCGTCGGCTTCGGTATCAACAATACCGAAAGCGCGCGCAAAATTAGTGCCGTTGCCGATGCCGTGATTGTCGGCAGCCGCATTGTCAAAGAAATCGAAGACAACCCGGGCCGCGAAGCAAAAGCGGTCGGTCTCTTGGCGCAAGAGTTAAAAAACGCCATCCGTTAAGCCAGACACCGGCCTGAATCCGGGCCGTCTGAAAATCCCTTAGGAGTCATCCATGAGTTGGTTAGATAAAATCCTGCCACCCAAGATCAAACGCGACACAGCCGAAAATTCATCTTCTACCGTACCGGAAGGCTTGTGGCACAAATGCCCTTCTTGCGCCGCCACCATTTATTCTTCCGAACTGAAACAAAACGATATGGTCTGCACCAAGTGCAACTACCACAATGCTTTGTCCGCCCGCGAACGCTTGGGCATACTGCTGGATGAAAACGGCCGCGAAGAAATCGGCGCACACGTCAAACCGACCGATCCGCTCAAGTTTAAAGACAGCAAAAAATACCCCGACCGACTGACCGCTGCGAAAAAACAAACCGGTGAAGACGATGCTATGGTCGTTATGAAAGGCACGATGAACGGTTTACCTGTGGTGATTGCGGCGTTTGAATTCCGCTTTATCGGCGGTTCGATGGGTTCGGTTGTGGGTGAACGCTTTGTGCAAGGCGTGCGCCGTGCCGTGGCCGATAATTGTCCGTTTATCTGTGTGGCCGCTTCAGGCGGCGCACGTATGCAGGAAGGCGTGAATTCATTGATGCAGATGACCAAAACCAGTGCCGCGCTGCATTTGCTGACTGAAAAAAGCCTGCCGTTTATTTCCGTGCTGACCGACCCGACCATGGGCGGTGTGTCTGCCAGCTTTGCCTTTTTAGGCGATGTGGTTCTGGCCGAACCGAATGCATTAATCGGCTTTGCCGGCCCGCGTGTAATTGAACAAACCGTGCGCGAAACTTTGCCGGAAGGTTTCCAACGTGCTGAATTTTTGTTGGAAAAAGGCGCAATTGACCAAATCGTTGACCGTCGCGACATGAAACAGCGCATTTGTGATTTGATTACCTTGCTGACCCGATGCGGCAAAATTACTACAGTATAAGCCGTAACCGATATAACAAGAGCCGTCTGAAAACCACGGAAAATATCCGACCGGCTTTCAGACGGCCTTTTCCTGCCCTCACGATTTACAATAACGCGCGGATATCCCCTTCAATTTCAGACGGCTTAACGCTTGGTGCAAAACGCGCCACAACTTCGCCGTTGCGATTGACCAAAAACTTGGTGAAATTCCATTTGATGTCGCTACCTTCACGCTTCTCACCGATGGAAGCCAGCTTCAGCAATAAATCTTTAAATACATGATTGCCTTTATCTTCCGGTTTTTCAGATTTGAGATAGGCATAAAGCGGTGCGGCGTTCTCTCCATTGACATTGATTTTGTCGAAAATCTTGAATTTTGTACAGAATTTCATTTGGCAGATTTGGGCAATTTCCCTACTGCTTTCCGGTGCCTGCTCGCGGAACTGGTTACACGGGAAATCCAAAATTTCGAAGCCCTGCCCGGCATATTGGTCATACAACGTTTGCAATTCTTCATATTGCGGCGTCAGGCCGCAACGGGTAGCAGTGTTCACAATCAGCAATACTTTGCCTTTGTAATCGCCCAAGTTCACTTCTTGGCCTTGTGCATTTTTTACCGCGAAATCGTAAATTTTCATCTTGCCACCCTCGGATTGGAATGCTTTTACTATAAGGCCGTCTGAAAACAAATACAAATTTCAGACGGCCTCGATAAAAAAACACCGCTTTCAAAGCGGTGTTTTCAAACGCATAAATTATTTTACTTACGCAGACCCAAACGGGTAATCACGTTGCGGTAAGTTTCAGGTTTGGTACGGCGCAGGTAAGTCAACAGACGACGGCGCGCGCTCACCATTTTCAACAAACCGCGGCGGCTGTGATGGTCTTTGGGGTTGGCTTTGAAGTGGGGAGTCAAATCGTTGATGCGGAAAGTCAACAATGCAACTTGTACTTCAGAAGAACCGGTATCGCCTTCTTTACGTTGGAAATCTTTAACAATTTCTGCTTTTTGTTCTACGGTCAATGCCATGACGGAATACTCCAAAAAATAAAAAGAACCTTTAAGGTTCGGACAAGTTTGCCAAGCCGAAACTGATGCAAACTCCTGATATCTTTTTATAAAGATGATCTGATTATGCCATATTTTGAATGGTATTGCACGTTTTAATTGCAGCTTTGCGGTTTTACAGGCAAAAAAGTGGCGATGCCTTACGGCATCGCCCAAGCTGCTCTGGTGATATAAAACGCCAAAAAAACTTTATTTCACGGATGCGGCACAGCGGAAACCTAAATTGTGCAGGCCATATTTGGATTGCAGGCTGGTACGGATACCGAAGCGCAGGAATGCGGCATAGTTGGTCGGATCGGTCGAGCCTAAAGATGCGCCGCTGCAAAACAGCGAGCTGTCTGCCGAACCTGAGTTCAACTGGCTGCTGTTGAAGTCTTCCGTCCACTCCCAAATCAGGCCGTGCATGTCGTGAAGACCATAATAATTGGGGGTACCCATCCCGACATTGCGCAAACCGTTGCGGCCGCCGTCGGCATACCAATCCAAGATGGTGCGGTTGTAGCTTTCTTCACTGGAACCATTTTTCTGAGTGGCCGATGCCAAGCCGGCTAATTCCCATTCGTCGATAGTCGGCAGGCGTTTGCCTTGTGCCGTGCAGTAGGCATTGGCGGCAAACCATGATACGTTGGTCACCGGATATTTCATTTCATTAGGCTTAGGCGCGTAAACATTACTGCCGGTTCGGTTCCAATGCTTCAAGTAAGTCGGCTCGACTTGTTTTTTATTGGCTCTGCCTTTTTGCCACTGCGGATGCTTTTTCACAAACTCGGCAAATTCGGCATTGGTGACCGGATATTTGTCGATTTTAAATGCTTTGACACGAATCATCGGGGTATCTTTTTTCAGATACAGCGGGCGGTAGCTGCCGGCCTCAATATTGGCCATATCTGCCGCTATTGTACCGCCACAGGCCAATAAACTCATCACGAAGAATGAAATGGTTTTCATGGTGTGTGCCTTTATGATTATTGTGGAAATTCATTTTTCAGACGGCAATGCTTTTACGGCCGAAACCATCTGAAAAACAAACTTGGGTCAGCAGGCCGTCTGAAACGTTTCAGACGGCCTGAACCTGAATTTATTTGGCTTTGATTTCCGCCACTTCGGCAGCAGACACTTGACCGCCGTTATTGCCAAAACTGTTCAAAACATAGGTCACGACATTGGCAGCATCTTCATTACTCAAAGGCACAGCAGGCATAATACCGTTGAAATCTTTACCATTTACTTTAACCGCACCGTTAACGCCTTTGGTGACGGCATGAACCAGTTTGGTCTTGTCTTTGGCGAAGTAATCGGATTTTTCCAACGGTGGAAATATCCCTTCTACACCCTTACCTTCTGCTCCATGACACGCCATGCAATTGGAATCATAAACTGCTTTACCCAATTTGATTTGCTCGTCTTGAGACAGTCCGACAGGGGCGGCAGCTTCTGCGTCAGGCTCTGGTTCGACCCCAGGTATACCGCTGGCGGCCGGAACAGATATTTCAGCAGGTGCAGGCGTTTCGGCAGCAGTCTGTCCAACGGCGGTTCGTTCGGCATACTCCGGTACTTCGACTGTTGACGCAGGTTCTGCCGGCTTTCCAGCTACAGGTTCTGAACCTGAACAAGCTGCCAATATGAATACGGATGCCAATAAAGCTGCGATGGTTTGACGTTTCATGGTGGTATTCCTTTTGCGTTGACACGCTGTATTGTTATATTTATATGTTAAAGAGCCACTTATCCCAGTTTCCAGCCAAGATAACAGTGGCTCTTTAATAGCTTTACTGCTTTTAAGTTGCTACGGATCAGTACGCATTTTTCGGTGCTGAAACATTGGTCGCAGAAACTGCAGCAGTTGCAGGAACATCAGCAGGTTTATACTCGGTATCGCTCAGTTTTTTCGTCATAATTTCAGGGTGTTCTTCACCTTCTACTTTCAATTGACCCAACGCGCCTTTGTTGAACGCGCGGAAGATAGAGTGGTCAACCAGCGTGTAACTGCCCGGGATATCCACTTTAAATTCTACGATAGCCGCACCACCGGCAGGAATGGCCGTACTTTGTACGTTTTCGTTAATCAGTTTGCCGCCTTCAACATACACTTTGTCGAAAATTTCGCCAATAACGTGGAATGATGATACCAAGTTAGGACCACCGTTACCTACGTACATACGCACGGTATCGCCGACTTTGGCTTTCAGTGCGTTGTCACCGGCAATCGCACCAACGTGACCGTTGAATACAACGTATTCGGGCTGCTCTTTCACCGCTTTATCCATATCGAAAGCTTGCAGGCCTTGTGCGCCATACTTACCTTTGGTGTAGAAGTCACCTTGAACAACGTAGAATTCTTTGTCCACTTTCGGCAAACCTTCTTTAGGTTCGACCAAAATCAAACCGTACATACCGTTAGCAATGTGCATACCGACAGGGGCAACCGCACAGTGGTAAATGTACAAACCGGCCTGCAATGCTTTAAAACTGAACGTAGAAGTACGGCCGGGAGCGGTAAAGGTTGCTTCGGCGCCACCGCCCTGTCCGGTTGCAGCGTGGAAGTCAACGTTGTGCGGAACGGTAGAAGAAGGATGGTTGGAGAATTCAACCTCTACAGTATCCCCCTCGCGTACACGAATCATCTGACCCGGAACGTCGCCGTTGAATGTCCAATAATGGTAATCCACACCGTCGGCCATTTTCATGGTTTTTTCTACGGTTTCCATTTTCACACGTACTTTTGCAGGGTGATCACGATCAATTGCAGGCGGTACTTCAGGTGCATGAGTCACAACCGCGTCAATAACCGGCAGTTCCCCAGCAGGGGTTTCAGCGGCAGCGGATTGCCCAACAGTTGAAGTGGCAGGTGCAGCTGCTTCGGCAGTGGCAGCCGGTTTTTCAGCTGCTTGCTGACCGCAAGCAGCCAAAGCGAATACAGAAGCAATGATTGCAGCTAAGGCTTGGCGTTTCATAGTGATTTCCTTTTTGAAAAAATGTTAATTGATTTGTTGTTTGCAACCATTATGTAGCCTTATGAATTTACGTATCTTGACTTAAATCAATTAATTCATAAAATATGCACTTTTTAATTAAAAATTAATTTCAAACCATTACTTTTCACGTCAAAATTAACTATATAACGTTAAATTTTTCAGTCACATTCTGCTTAGTTCTTATGCGAAGAATAAGCTTAAAATATCTTAAATTTAATTTATATCAACCTTTTAACTACAAATAAGTATAGAAACCGTTTTACTAAACTATAAATCATGCTACAATCTTTAACATTCATATTTAATGAATGATAATAAGCCATTTACCATTTACCAAAACAAGGAGTACTAAAAATGGGACAGTACAAGAAACTTTGGCTGCTGCTGATTGCAGTGCTGACAGTCTGTTTCACCATTCTTGGTTATATGGGTAGCGAGATCTATAAAAAAGCACCTCCCTACCCTGAACGAGTCGTTACCACCTCAGGCAAAGTATTAATGACGAAAGACGACATCTTAGCCGGCCAATCCGCTTGGCAAACCACTGGCGGCATGGAAGTCGGTTCCGTATTGGGTCACGGCGCATACCAAGCACCCGACTGGACGGCAGACTGGCTGCACCGCGAGCTGACGGCTTGGTTGGACCTGACCGCCCAAGCTGATTACGGCAAAAATTTCGATAAATTGACCACTGAAGAGCAAGCTGTTTTGAAAACCCGCTTGCAAGATGAATACCGCGTTCAAAGCGCAGTGAAAGAAGACGGTTCAGTCATTATCAGCGAAACTCGTGCGAAAGCCATCGAAACCATTCTGCCTTACTACCACGGCGTTTACGGCGATGATCCTGCGCTGCAAACAACCCGTGAACACTTTGCAATGAAAAACAATACATTGCCAAGCAAAGAAGCGCGTGAAAAATTGTTCAACTTCTTCTTTTGGACTTCATGGTCTTCTTCGGCCAACCGTCCTGACGAAAGCTTTACCTACACCAACAACTGGCCGCACGAACCTTTAATCAATAACGTGCCGACTACTGAAAACTACATGTGGTCGTTCACCAGTATCGTTCTGTTGCTGTTGGGTATCGGTTTACTGATGTGGGGTTACTCATTCCTGACCAAACATGAAGAAGTTGAAATCCCGGCTGAAGATCCGGTGGCGAAAATCGCGCTAACGCCTTCTCAAAAAGCCTTGGGTAAATACGTATTCCTGACTGTTGCGTTGTTCTGTGCACAAGTCTTGTTGGGCGGTCTGACTGCGCACTATACGGTTGAAGGCCAAGGTTTCTACGGTATCGATAAAGCCTTAGGCATTGAAATTTCCGACTGGCTGCCCTATTCCTTGGTCCGTACCTGGCATATTCAATCTGCGATTTTCTGGATTGCTACAGGTTTCCTGACTGCGGGTTTGTTCTTGGCACCGATTGTCAATGGCGGTAAAGACCCTAAATTCCAAGTGGCAGGCGTGAACTTCCTGTATATCGCTCTGTTTATCGTGGTCGCAGGTTCGTATGCCGGTAACTTCTTCGCCTTGTCACACATCATGCCGCCTGAATTCAACTTCTGGTTCGGCCACCAAGGTTACGAGTACTTAGATTTGGGTCGTTTCTGGCAACTCCTGCTGATGGTCGGTTTGCTGTTGTGGTTGTTCCTGATGTTGCGTTGTACCGTAAACGCCTTCCGCGAAAAAGGCACCGACAAAAATCTGTTGGCAATTTTTGTCGCTTCTATGGTCGGCGTAGGGGTATTCTATGCACCGGGCTTGTTCTACGGTGAAAAATCTCCGATTGCCGTGATGGAATATTGGCGTTGGTGGGTGGTTCACTTGTGGGTAGAAGGTTTCTTCGAAGTATTTGCCACTGCCGCCTTTGCGTTCATTTTCTACAACATGGGTTTTGTACGCCGTAGCACCGCAACTGCTTCTACGCTGGCGGCCGCTGCCATCTTCATGATGGGTGGTATCCCGGGTACACTGCACCACTTGTACTTTACCGGTTCGACCTCTGCTTCTATGGCCATCGGTGCATGTTTCTCTGCGCTCGAAGTGGTACCATTGGTATTGTTGGGTCGTGAAGCTTATGAGCATTGGTCTTACCAAAACACTACCCAATGGGCAAAACGCCTGCGTTGGCCGCTGATGTGTTTCGTTGCCGTGGCATTCTGGAACATGATTGGTGCCGGTGTATTCGGCTTCCTGATTAACCCGCCGATTTCCTTGTTTTACATCCAAGGTCTGAACACCACTGCAGTGCACGCACACGCGGCCCTGTTCGGCGTATACGGTTTCTTGGCGCTGGGCTTCGTATTACTGGTTGCCCGCTACATTAAACCTGAAGCCCAATTTGACGACAAACTGATGTCTTGGGGCTTCTGGCTGCTCAACGGCGGCTTGGTGGGCATGATTGTCATCAGCCTGTTGCCGATTGGTGCGATTCAAGGCTATGCTTCCGTATCACAAGGTTTGTGGTATGCCCGTAGCGAAGAATTCCTGCAAATGGAACTCTTGGATACCTTGCGCTGGGTTCGTACAGCAGCTGACTTGGTGTTTATCGGCGGTGCATTCTGCATCTCATGGCAAGCCACCAAAATGGTATTCGGCCGCAGCAAAAATAATGCTTGAGCGCCGACTCCAAAGGCCGTCTGAAATATTTCAGACGGCCTTTTTTAATGCTTCAAAACCATTCTTGAATCGGTCATTTGATGCTTTATTTCAGACGGTTTGAGATTTTTGAAAAATCGATTATCTTCCTTCTGTAAATTAAGCATCACCCACACCGGCCGACAACTTTTCAGACAGCCTTTTCTGCTATAATGCCTCATCCCAACCCTTACGGCGACATCACCATGTTTACCCAAGCAGCCAAAGAACTCACCACCATCCGCGACATTTTGCGCTTTGCGGTCAGCCGCTTTAACGACGCCGGGCTTTTCTTCGGCCACGGCTCAGACAACGCCCATGACGAAGCTGCTTATCTGATTTTACACACGCTGAATTTACCGCTTGACACGCTCGATCCTTACCTCGATGCCAAGCTGCTCCAAACTGAAAAAGAAGAAGTATTGGCACTCATCGAACGCCGCGTAACCGAGCGTCTGCCCGTTGCCTACCTCACCAATCAGGCATGGCAGGGTGATTTTGACTTTTACGTTGACGACCGCGTCATCGTGCCGCGTTCCTTTATCTATGAATTACTGGGCGATCCGCTCACCCCTTGGATTGAATATCCCGAATTGGTTAACCGCGCGCTCGACCTTTGCACCGGCAGCGCCTGCCTGGCCATTCAGATGGCACATCACTACCCTGCCGCCGAAATCGATGCCGTCGATTTAAGCCTGGATGCACTGGAAGTTGCCGCCATCAACGTTGAAGAATACGGCTTAGAAAACCGAATCAACCTGATTCACACCGACTTATTCGAAGGATTGGAAGGCACATACGACTTAATTGTTTCTAACCCGCCATACGTCGATGCCAAATCTGTCGATGCCCTACCCGACGAATACTTACACGAGCCCGAATTGGCACTGGGCAGCGGCCGGGATGGCTTAGATGCCACCCGTGAAATCATTTTGCAAGCCGCCAAATTCCTCAATCCGAAAGGCGTATTATTGGTGGAAATCGGCCACAACCGCGACGTACTCGAAGCCACTTATCCCGAACTGCCGTTCACCTGGCTTGAAACCAGCGGCGGCGACGGCTTTGTTTTCTTGCTGACCCGCGAACAATTATTAGACGGAGAGTAATCCACTTGATACAACAAGGCCGTCTGAAACTTTCAGACGGCCTTTCGTTTATTCCGGCTTTTTCGCCAACATGGTCACGAATTTGAACTGAATCGGATTGCCGAATTCATCTTTGGCATGCACGGCACCTAATTCTTCCTTGTATTCAACCAGCTCCCAATCCCGATAATATTCGCGTAATTCGCCTGCGCGGAATTTAAACGGAAACGGCATAGGACATGGGAAATCTTCGGTATCCACCGCCGAGACAATCAAGTTGTGGCCGCCCGCTTTGGTACGCTTTTTCATGTTGGCAATCACTTGCGGGATGAAACGCGGCTGAAGGAACATCATCACCACGGATGCTATGATGTAGTCAAAATCATCCTGAATATTTGCAGCATTTAAATCGTATTCAAATGCGTCAACATTCAGCCCTTCGCGTTTAGCCAATTCCCGCACGTTTTGTACCGCCATCGGGTCATTATCGACAGCGGTCACATCAAAACCTTGCAACGCGAGATACAACGCATTGCGGCCTTGTCCGCAGCCCATGTCTAGCGCTTTGCCCAACGGCACAATGTTTTCCGCGGCACGTACGGCGGAATGGGTCGCGCTCATACCGTATTTTTTTATGGAAGTAACCGGCGGCTTGACAGTAAAATCCGAGTTGGATTTCGATACCATCCGTTTGCGGTTGGATTTTGTGCCATTGCTGCGGCTCAATCAGCCAACTACCGTTCTCGGACGTAAGTTCGTGTTCGGCCAAAGTTTCGCCGTTTTCCGACAATTCATAAAATTTCAGACGGCTTTTTCGAATCTCCAGCCTGCCCCATGCTCCCGCTTCCGTATTATGCTGATTCAGCCAGGCTTCGGGAATAGTACCGGCCCCAAACCGGCAATTGCCGGTAGCAGAATAATGCTTGTAGCGCGCTCATACGGTTGGTTTCCTTTTTAAAAACATCTACATTTATACATATACTTGTTTATTTTAGGTACTTGTTTATTTTAGGAGCTGACGTAGATTAACTCCAAATACCACACCAAATTCGCAAAATTTTAAGCTGCCCTTTTGGTGTACCACAGTTAAAACGAAACCCGCATTCTTTCCGGAATAATGGAAAAGATTTCCGGTCAATTCCATTCTATTTCCGTAGCATGCGCTTTGCCCGGTCCAAAAATTTTCCATCCCGTCGATGTGGTTTTTCCGTCCTACAAAATGCGTACAGTGACTGATACGGTGACAAGTGGGTTCACCCACGTCAAACACATCACGGCTTTTGCAGCAATCGGGATAAACAATGCCGCCAGGCAATGGTTTTCATTTAATAACCGGCATAAAGTTACCTTTAACGACAACGGTTAAACCTTACCCTGTC
>NZ_PXYY01000057.1 GCF_003013245.1 Neisseria iguanae | reverse complement strand
ATTTTTGCTCTAAGGTCGGTTGTGTGCGGCTGATATGCAATCTTTCTTGTCGGGAAAGGCAGTATGCTGCCGCATACTGACCTTTTTCTGTTATCAAAAGTTGTACTTGCTATGCGAATCTGCGGGCTTCTTAATCTGTATCCGGCAATATTTCCAACTATGCCGCTTGTTTTTCCCCTGCAGCTTTTCTTTCTTACCTGCATTTTTGACGCTGCTTGCACATTATTATTTTACAGACTTCAAGATTGCGGCCGGCTTTTTCGATTTTGTCGGCAACCTGCTGATTGAGCGCGTTTTTTTAGGCGATTTGGCGGCGATTTCATATTACACTGCTTCAACCGGGATGACACCGTTAAGCCAGAATGCCTGTGTTTTTTTCCAAGGAAGCAGTGTTCACGGAAACTGCAGACGCCAAATCCGGTATCGGCAACAATAATCGTCTTGCGTGCATACCGTTTCCGCCATATCTGTGTTCAGGCAACACTATCTGCCTTGTCTGACAACTTTACGATTTTACGATGGCAATTTCGACATTCCGAGACATATGTTTTTTGTCTGAATGTATATGCAAACAGGCCGTCTGAAAAGAATTTTTCCCGATTCAGACGGCCTGCCTGTATTCTATTGCGTTTAACCCAAGCCCACCATTTCAATCTGCTCCATGCTGCGGCCTAAGAAACGCTCGCCGATGGTACGGAAACGCAGCGGAATGTCGCTGACGTAAAAGCGGTAATCCGGCGCAGGATTGTCGGTATTGAGCAAACCCGTTTCAGCCAAGGCTTGGGCGGTGACTTCGGCCGTGGTGATGGCGGAATCGACCAAGGTCACATTCGGCGCTTCTTGGCGGATAAGCGGTTTGAGCAGCGGGAAATGCGTGCAACCCAACACCAGCGTGTCGATGTCGTCCACCAGCAAAGGCTTCAAATACTCGCGCACGGTCAGGCGGGTGACTTCATGGTCAAGCCAGCCTTCTTCCACCAGCGACACCAGCAGGGGCGATGCCTGCGTACGCACCAAAGTATCAGCATTTTGCGCGTGAATGGCGCGGGCGTAGGCGTTGCTGTTGACCGTGGTATTGGTGGCAATGATGCCGATTTTATTGTTGCGCGTGGTGGCCAACGCAGCTTCCGCACCGGCGGAAATGACGTCCAACACGGACATATTGCCGGCTTTTTGGCGGATTTTCGTGCCGGCGGTCGCAGCAATGGTGTTACAGGCAATGACCAAGGCTTTGACATCGTGTTCCAACAAGAAGTCAACGATTTGTAGGGAAAAGGTTTCGATGGTGGCTCTGGATTTGGTACCGTAAGGCACACGGGCGGTGTCGCCGAAATAGATGATGTTTTCCATCGGCAGCCGCTCCATCAACGCACGGACATTGGTCAGGCCGCCGACGCCGGAATCAAATACGCCGATGGGGCGTTGTTTGCTGATACTCATGATTGGTATGGGATAAGAGTCGATATGGTGGTCATTGTACACGCTTTCAGACGACATTTTAACAACCGCTTGTACTGATAACCCCCATGCCCGCGCCAAGCATGCGCGCAGGCCGTCTGAAACAATAAACAGAGGCAGGTGGGCAATTCATCGCTTTCAAAGCCGGGTTTTATGCCAACTTTATCTAAATTTATCATTCATAAGGTTTGCAAATGAGCGAGATTCCATCATAATTTAAACTTTAATCACAATCACAAGGCCGATTTCATGACTGATGGTGCCGGCATTAGCCGTTTTTTAGCCGACGAAGCAGCGACTTTGGCACTGGGCGCAAGCTGGGCAAAATCGCTGAATGCACCATTGGTGGTTTATCTGCAAGGCAGTTTGGGCACAGGGAAAACCACGTTTACACGCGGTTTGTTACACGGTCTGGGGCATCAGGGCGCGGTGAAAAGCCCGACTTATGCCATCGTCGAATCTTACCCGCTCGCCGTTTTTACGCTGCACCATTTCGACCTCTACCGCTTCAGCACGCCTGAAGAATGGGAAGACGCGGGTCTGGACGATTTATTCGACGGCCAAAGCGTCTGCCTCATCGAATGGCCGCAGCAAGGCGGCAGCTTCACGCCTGCTGCAGACATCACCCTTTCATTGGATCACGCAGGACACGGCAGAACCTTTACGGTCACTGCCCACACAGCCCAAGGCCGAAAAAGTTTGGAAGCATGGTTAAACTGACACGACGACAAATGGTCCGCCAAGCGGCGGGTTTGTTTTTTACACTGACGCCGATTTCCGCCGCACAGGGCAAATCCGGCAAGGCCGCCCACTTTGTGGCCGCCCGGATTTGGCCGGCACACTCCTACACACGCGTCACGCTTGAAGCATCTTCGGTATTGCGGTTCCAGCATTTTCTGCTCGACCACCCCAACCGGCTGGTTGTCGATATTCAAAATGCCAACATCAATACCGTTTTGCAAAGCATTTCCAAAAAAGTCTTGGCCGACGACCCGTTTATACGCAGCATCCGCGTGGGGCAAAACACGCCGACGACCGTGCGTATCGTGATTGATTTGAAACAAAGCGTCCATCCGCAGGTATTCGCGCTGACTCCGGTCGGCGGTTTCAAACACCGCTTGGTGATGGATCTTTATCCGCACGGGGTGGATGTCAACGACCCGATGATGGCCTTGCTCAACGGCAACCCGACTTCGGGTGCATTGCAACCGTCGCGCACGACCCGAAACCCGCCGCCATCCGGCAGTAAAGACCGCCGTCCGGTTATCGTCATCGATCCCGGCCACGGCGGCGAAGATCCCGGCGCCATCAGTAAAGGCGGTTTGCAAGAGAAAAATATCGTACTCTCCATCTCGCGTGAAGCCAAAAAACGGCTGGAAACCTTGGGCTATACCGTTTACATGACGCGCAACGAAGACGTGTTCATCCCATTAAGCGTCCGTGTCGCCAAAGCGCGCGCGCGCAAAGCCGATATTTTCGTGTCGATACACGCCGACTCATTTACCAATCCGACCGCCCGCGGCACCGGCGTGTATATCCTGAATCCGCGCGGTGCCAGCAGCGCGGCGGCCAAATTCTTGGCGCAAACGCAAAACAACGCCGATGCCATCGGCGGTGTGCGCGCCAGCGGCAACCGCGTTGTGGACAATACCATTCTCGACATGGCGCAAACCGCCACCATGCGTGACAGCCGCAAACTCGGCCAATCGGTGTTGAACGAACTGGGTAAGCTCAACCACCTGCATAAAGGCCGCGTAGACGAAGCCAACTTTGCCGTCTTACGCGCCCCCGACATTCCGTCGATTTTGGTGGAGACTGCCTTTCTTTCCAACCCGGTTGAAGAAAAGCTGTTGGGCGATTCATCCTTCCGCATCCGCTGCGCCCAAGCGATTGCCAACGGCGTGCAAAAATACATCAATTCCGCCGTCTTACGCCGTTAAAGCAAAAGCAAAGGCCGTCTGAAAACGTTCAGACGGCCTTTGCACCATTCGTCAATCCAAAATCTTCTTACCCAAAATCACAATATCCGCCAAGCGCGTTTCCAAATCGCACACCTGCGGCAAACGCCCCCATTCTTCGAAACCAAACGAGCGGAATAGGCGGATACTGGCATGGTTGTGTCCGAAAACCACCGCCAACACATTGCAGATCCCCAATGACGGCGCCCGCTCCAGCATATGGCGCAACAACACTTTGCCCACACCGGCACCGCGCACATCCTGACGCACATACACGCTGATTTCCGCGCTGATGTGATAGGCTTGGCGCGGATAATAATCACTGAAGCTGCCCCACGCCGCGATCTCATTGCGCGCATCACGCAACACCAGCAAAGGCCGTTTGCCGCCATGTGTCTCAAACCACGCCTGCCGCTCCGCTACCGTGACCGGCTGCAAATCCGCCGTCGACTGGCGCGACCCGATCGTGCTGTTGTAAATGGCGACAATGGCAGGCAAATCGTCCTGCACCGCTTCGGCAACCACATATTGCATTTCAGACGGCCTTTACTGAATCAGTTTCGATACGGTTTTAAACGCCGGATGTTTCGCATCACCCAATAATTGGAACAACACGCTTTCACTGTTGCTTACAACCGCACCAGCATCGCGCATTTGCTGCAAAGCATTATCTTTGTTGGCCAGGTTGCGCGAAGTGGTGCAATCAAACGGCACATACACACCCAAGCCTTTCGCACGTAAATCCAACACTGTTTGCAGCATACACACATGCGTTTCGGCACCGAGCAAAATCACGTTTTCAATTTTCTTATCGGCCAAAACGGCTTCCACTTCGGTAATCACTGCCGAAAAACGTGTTTTTTCAAATACAGCCGTATCATCGCCCAACAAAAGCTGCACCGCCGGCACGGTTTTGCCCAAGCCCTTCGGATACTGCTCCGTCGCCACGAGCGGCACATCCAACTCCTGCAAGCCCTGAATCACCACACGGCTGCGTCCGACCATCTCCTCCGCATCATGCAAAACGGGCAGCAACCGCTCCTGAATATCGACCACGATACATAACGTATTTTCCGGTTTCATGATTTTCTCCTTTTCAGACGGCATAGACAGGGAATTTATTCTACACCAGCCACACGCTTCGCATCATAAAAATCTCAAGACAAATGTAATGAATCTGCCTTTTTTGATAAAAAAAGCACCATCCATTCAAATGAAAACATAACAAGCCCCCGGATCCGGCATTCCTGTATGCCGTTCAGAATGCGTACTGCCAACAGCGCTATTTGTCCATTGCATCGTGATTAGCCGGATCACACAGGCCAAGCATTTTGATGCATTTATTACATCACACCCCCAAATACCCTTCCCGACTGCCCAACCATCGATCCAAATGCGACTGCACAATATCCGGCCATTCGGCAATCAGTTGCGGCGCGATTTCCCGTGCTTTTTCCAACAGGTGCAAATCTTCTTCCAAATTGGCAAAACGCAGCATCGGCACGCCGCTTTGCCGTGCGCCTAAAAATTCGCCGGGGCCGCGGATATTGAGGTCTTGGCGGGCAATCTCAAAGCCGTCGGTGTGTTCGTAAATCACTTTCAGACGGGCTTTGGCCGGTTCACTCAAAGGTTCGGCAAACAGCAGCACACATGCGCTGGCGGCGCCGCCGCGTCCGACACGGCCGCGCAGCTGGTGCAGCTGCGCCAAACCCATGCGTTCGGCGTGTTCGATGACCATCAGGCTGGCGTTGGGCACATCGACACCGACTTCAATCACGGTGGTGGCCACCAACACGTTCAGATGGCCTGCGATAAATTCGGCCATCACTCCGGCTTTTTCGGCAGGTTTCATACGGCCGTGTACCAAGCCGATGTTGAGTTCGGGTAAGGCTGCCTGAAGCCCGGCAAGGGTATCGACAGCGGTTTGCAGTTGCAGCGTTTCACTCTCTTCAATCAACGGACACACCCAATAAGCCTGTTGTCCTTTTTGGCAGGTGCCCAACACCAGCCCTTCGACTTCGGCTCGGCGCACGCTGTTGGCCAGCCGCGTTTTAACCGGGGTGCGGTTGGGCGGCAATTCATCGATAACTGACACGTCCAAATCGGCGAAAAAACTCATCGCCAGCGTGCGCGGAATCGGCGTGGCCGACATCATCAGCTGGTGCACATCGTTACCTTTGTTTTTCAAGGCCAAACGCTGCGCCACGCCGAAGCGGTGTTGCTCATCGACAATCACCAAGCCGAGATTTTGAAATTCGACACCGTCTTGAAACAGCGCGTGCGTGCCGACAGCGATTTGGGCAAGGCCGTCTGAAATGGCAGCTTTGTTGCTGTCTTTTTCTTTTTTGCGTTGGCTGCCGGAAAGCCACGCCACAGTCAAACCCAGCGGTTCAAACCATTGTTTGAACTTGATGAAGTGTTGTTCGGCCAAAATTTCGGTCGGCGCCATCACCGCCACTTGTGCGCCGGCTTCGATGGCGGTGAGCGCGGAAAGTGCGGCGACAATGGTTTTACCGCTGCCGACATCGCCTTGCAGCAAGCGATGCATGGGATAGGTTTGCGTTAAGTCTTGCTTGATTTCACCCACCACGCGCTGTTGGGCTTGGGTTAAGGCAAACGGCAGGGAATCAAGCAGCTTTTGCACCAAGCTGCCGTCGCCGTTTAAAGATGCCGCCGCGCCACTGACGCGCTTTTGCCGCGCCAAACGCATAGACAATTGCTGCGCCAACAATTCGTCAAATTTCAGCCGCTGCCAGGCGGGCAGGGTGCCGTCTGAAAGCTGGTGTATGGTGAAACTCGGCGGCGGCGAATGCAGCAGGCGCAGGCTTTCGGCCAAGTGCGGCAGTTTCAGACGGCCTAATAAATCATCAGGCAAGGTGTCATGAAGGGAAATGCTGCCTAAGGCCGTCTGAACAATGCGGCGCAGGGTCGGCTGGTTTAATCCGTTTACGGTCGGGTAAACCGGCGTGAGACTTTCGGCCAAACCGCTGCTTTCGGCATCGCGGATTTTCGGGTGTATCATTTCATCGCCGTAAAACCCGCGCTTGATTTCACCCACTGCCCGAATGCGTTTGCCCGCCGCCATCTGTTTTTGATGGCTGGCATAAAAATGGATAAAACGCAAATGCAGCACGCTGCCGGAATCGTCGGCAATCTGCACCACCAACTGTTTGCGCGGTTTGAAGGTGATTTCCTGATGAACCACCTCCCCTTCCACCTGACACGGCACCCCCACCGGCGCATCGGCAATCGGCATGATATGGGTTTCGTCTTCATAGCGCAAAGGCAGATGCAAAACTATATCCCACGTGGTATTTAAATGGAGTTTGTCCAGCTTTTTCGCGCTGGTGTCGGTAATGTTGAGCTGTTTTTGGGTTTCGGGTGTCATCATGGCGGTAAATATTCGAAACAATCGGGCTTTGCAGTATTGCGGTATTTTAGCTGAAAACGGGCCGTCTGAAAGTATGGGAATATTTTCAGACGGCCTCAATAGGCTGTTTTTGATACGGCACACGCGGATTACTTGGGGACCGATCAATATCGGTGTCGGGAAACATTGGGGTTAAACCGAACCGGCCCATCTCACTTGCATTTCAGGCCTAAATACGTTTATAGCCCGTTAACTTAAAAATGAGTACAAATTTTTCCCATGCCGTCCGAAACCCGAAATCCGCCATTCCCGCGCAGGCGGGAATCCGGTTCTGCCGGTACAGGAACTGTAAAAAATTACTGAAAACCCACGTTCCGGATTCCCGTCTACGCGGGAATGACGGATTTCGGATATTTCTGTGCCCGTTATTTAGTAAAACAGCTATAGACCGGCGTTCCAATAAAAAGGCCGTCTGAATTTCAGACGGCCTCTGCCTGATAATGCGGCTTAAAAACTGTAATTCACACGTGCGGTAAGGCCGCGCGGTGCGCCTGGCATATTGTTGCTGCGCCAGTATTTCTGGTTGAGCAGATTGTTGGCGGCCAGCGTAAAATTGAGATTTTTGTGATTCCAGCCTGCCAGCGCGTCTACCCGTGCAAAGCCCGGAATATTTTCCGCTTTGCCGCTGCGGTTGGTGTTGTAGCGTTTGCCGGTACCGGTAATGCCCAGTTCGCCGTAAAACCGTGGTGTCGGCGTGTAGCGTACAAACAGATTGCCGGTGATATTGCTGCTGTTGTTCAGGTGGCGGCCGACACGTTCGGGGCTTTGGGCATCTTCCACAACTTTGGCCTGCATGACACCCAATGAGCCGCGTACATACCATTTGGGCGCAATTTTCCCGAGTACGCTCCATTCCAAACCGCGTGAACGGTGTTTGCCGCTGACGGCCCATGTATAGGGATTATTTTGCGGATCAGGGCGGTAGCGGATATTGTAACGTTCGATTTGGTAGGCAGCCAGCGTGGTACTTAAACGGTTGTCAAACCATGCGCTTTTGATGCCGGCTTCGTATTGGCGGCTGAATTCCGGCGAGGTGTTGAACACATCTTCGGCACCGGTGCCGATACTTAGATAGCCGTTACCGCCGTAGGGTGTGAAACCCTTATTATAGGCGGCGTAAAGCGTGTGTTCGGACGTGAAATGCCATACTGCGCCGAAATTCGGGCTGAAGCTTCGGCCTTGGTACTTTCGGGTTTGATTGCTGATGTTGGTGGATGCAAAGCGGTATTGGTCGTAGCGGCCGCCGGCGACCAGTTTTATGTCAGGCGTGACGGAGAAAATATTTTGCACAAACAGGCCGGATGAATCGGCTTTGTGGCGGTTATGCGTGGCTATCGGCAGCAGGCGGCCGGAAGCAGGCCAAGTGCTGTGGTCGTGCGGATTGATGGAAACCATGTTACTGCGGAATGCCAATTTGGGTTCGCGCTCTTCGTGCGCGGCATCGAAGCCGATGGTTAAATGGTTGTCGAAGCGGCTGGTTTGGAAATGGCCGTTGAGCGTGAGATTGCTGGAAAGGGTTTTATTATCGGTTTGCTGCCATGCGTAATTGCGGCTCAACAGGCCGGTGCTGATATTGTAGCGGCCGTCGTAATAATGGTCGAAATTCTGCGAAGCCCGGCGGTGTGCCAACTGCCACTGCAGATGCCAATCGGGATTGAAACTGTATTCCAAGTTGGAACGCCACACTTGCAGCTTGTCTTTGACAAAATCATTCGGGTGGGCAAACCCCTGATCGCGTGAGATGCCCATTTTTTCATACTCGAAACGTGACGGGCTGCGGTCGGGTGTACGTTCTACATTGTCGTAAGTATATTGTCCCGTCCATTTTAGGCCGTTGTCGGTTTTGATGGTAATGCTCGGCGAAATCATTGCGTTTTTGGTGCCGATGCCGGAGCGGAATGAATTTGCTTTACCGACTTCGCTGCTCAAGCGGATGGCCACATTGTCGTTGAACGCTTGGTTGAGATCGAGATTCAGACTGCGGGCGGCATAGGAGCCGTAAGAGGCACCGATGGTGCGGTTGGTTTTAAAGTTGGCATATTTACTGACCATATTGATGACACCGCCGCCGTTGGTGCGTCCGTATAACACGGAAGACGGGCCTTTTAAGATTTCCACGCGCTCGATGTTGGCCGTACTGCGGCGCACTTGGCCGCTTTCGCGTACGCCGTCGCGGTAAATATCATTGGCATCGGCCTGAAAACCACGTAAAAACAAACTTTCGCCGCGCATATCATAGGCAGCATCAATCCCGGCATTGCCTTCGAGAATCGAACTCAAATCATTGGTGCCGTAGTTTTTGTTTTTTTGGATATTCAAAATATCAATGGTTTGCGGAATGTCTTTGGCAGGCTGGCGGTTGCGGCTGGCCGAAGCTTCTTCGTAATCAATGTAGCCTTTGAGAATATTTTGCTCCGATTGGCCTTCCACTTCCACGGTAGGCAAAACGGCGCTGTAGGTTTCTTCGGGTATATCGGCATAAACACCGGTGCTGAATGAGTAGGCAAGCAGCAGGAATAGACGGCATGGGCGCATGAAAATCTCCGTTTGAGCAAATTGGTCAAATCATTAAAGACAAGCGAATAATCGGATTTCCATTGTTTTTTTTTACGTTTGGGCAATATTCTTTCTTAAAACCGACCCTACGAGCATGACTTGAAAATTTCGCTATTATAGATTTTCATGTATTTTTAGTAAATAGAAATTATTATTATTTATTTTTAAGCAGATAAAAAGGCCGTCTGAAATTCAGACGGCCTTTTTATCAAGCACCTAAGGCTTAGATTAAGCGTTGCCTTCTTGCTGTTGTTGGTACATGGATTCAAAGTTGATTGGTGCCAGCAGTACCGGTGGAAAGCCGGCGCGGGTCACGGTTGAAGAAATCGCTTCGCGTGCGTATGGGAACAAGATGTTCGGACAAGCCACGCCCAGCAGCAATTGTACGTCTTCTTCCGGAATATTTTCCAAACGGAAAATGCCGCTTTGGGTCACTTCGTTCAGGAACATGGTTCGGTCTTCGTTCAGTTTGGCCGTCACGGTCACGGTCACATCCACAGCATAGATGCCGTCTTCCAATTTTTGGCTTGCGGTTGACACACGCATATCGACTTCAGGGTCGCCTTGTTCCAAGAAAATTTGTGGCGCGTTAGGCACTTCTAAAGACAAATCTTTAACGTACAAACGCTCAATGCTGAATACGGGTTGCAATTCTTCTGCCATTTTGTTTCCTATCTGTTTAGGGTTATGAGTTGAGTAATTCGATTAATCCGCCTTGCCGTTGCAGGCGGTATAAATCGGTAAAACCGCCAACACAGGTGTCGCCGATAAAGATTTGCGGAACACTGCGCCGTCCGCTCAATTGTTGCATTTCGGCAAAATCCGCCGGATTTTGATCAACGCGGATTTCTTTAATTTCAGTTACGCCCACAGCCGCCAAAAGCTTTTTTGCCATGGTGCAATACAGGCAAAACGCGCCAGTGTACATGGTTACAGGTTGCATGCGGCTCTTTCTCCTATACTTTTGGATACTATATGGGCATAAGGTGCATTTTACAAGTGGCTGCAAATGGATTGTGGATTCGGATAAGCAGTCGCGCTTACAAGGGGCCATATTTGGTATGAAAGGGTTCAGACGGCACGGCAATCTTTGCACATCCCCGGATTTTCGTTCTGTTCGAAGCTCCGCAAAAGCATAAGGTGCAAACATACCACTGCAAGGCTAAGCGCTCGGGAAATGCATTGTGGAGAAAAGGCGCCCAAAGATGAGGCGTATACAAAGTTGTCGGCCTATCTCATAGTAATGGCAGGCCGACAGCTTTTGAAGTATCATTACCAAGGCATGACAAAGCTACTTTTGCAATCTGTTTGTCCCACGCGGGCAGATTGCAAAAGTATTTTTTATATTATTGGAAATTCAATATGTTAGCAGGCATTCCGATTCCGAAGGACACTATTCGTCCACCCGAAACCGTTTTGGTCAACATCACGCCGCAGGAAACGCGTGTGGCGGTTTTGGAAGAAAACAACATTTGCGAGCTGCACATCGAGCGCAACACCGGCCACAGCTTGGTCGGTAACATTTATTTGGGCGTGGTGCGCCGCGTATTGCCGGGCATGCAGAGCGCATTTATCGACATTGGTTTGGAACGCGCGGCTTTTTTGCACATTGTCGATGTGCTGGAACAGCGCCGTAATCCGGAAGAAACACAGCGCATCGAGCATATGCTGTTTGAAGGACAAACCATTTTGGTGCAGGTCATCAAAGACCCGATTAACACCAAAGGCGCGCGCCTTTCTACCCAAATTTCGCTGGCCGGCCGTTTTCTGGTCCATCTGCCGCAGGAAGAACACATCGGCATTTCGCAACGCATTGAAGACGACACCGAGCGCAGCATCTTGCGCGAACGCCTGCTCAACCTGCTCCACGAAAGCGCATGTCACGGCTACATCATCCGCACCAATGCAGAAAACGCCACCGACGAGCAATTGCAGGCCGATATTCATTACCTGACCAAAGTGTGGGAACACATTCAGCACCAATCGAAAACGCAGCCGCCCGAAACCTTGCTCTATCAGGATTTATCGCTAAATTTGCGCGTGTTGCGCGATATGTTCAGCCTGGATACGCAAAAAATTCTGGTCGATTCCACCGAAAATTTCCACCGCATGAATGAGTTTGCGCAATTGTATGTGCAAGGCGCGGTGGACAAATTAGAATTGTTCAAAGGCGACCGCCCGCTGTTTGAAACCCACAACATCGAACAGGAAATCAGCCGCTCGCTGCAACCGCGCGTGAACCTGAATTTCGGCAGCTATCTGATTATCGAATCCACAGAAGCGATGACCACGATCGATGTTAACACCGGCGGCTTTGTCGGTGCGCGCAATTTTGACGAAACCATTTTCCGCACCAATCTCGAAGCCTGCCACACAATCGCCCGCGAGTTACGTCTGCGCAATTTGGGCGGCATCATCATCATTGATTTCATCGATATGGCGCTGGCCGCCCACCGCGATGCCGTATTGCAGGAACTGGCCAAAGCCTTAAGCTTCGACCGCACCCGCGTAACGCTCAACGGCTTTACCAGTTTAGGTTTGGTCGAACTCACGCGCAAACGCTCGCGCGAAAACCTCAACCAAATCTTGTGCGAACCCTGCCCTGCCTGCCAAGGCCGTGGCCGTCTGAAAACACCGCAAACTGTGTGTTACGAAATCCAGCGTGAAATCGTGCGCGAAGCCCGCCGTTTCGATGCTAAAGAATTCCGCATTCTTGCCGCGCCGAATGTGATTGATTTGTTCCTCGATGAAGAGTCGCAATCACTGGCGATGCTGATTGATTTCATCGGCAAACCAATTTCGCTGGCAGTAGAAACTGCCTACACACAGGAACAATATGATATTGTTTTAATTTAATATTTTCAATACCTAAATACCCAAAGGCTGTCTGAAAAGTTTTCGGACAGCCTTCATTTGATAACCGATTACTCTTCTTCCGGCAGTTTGGTGATTTTCACGCGTTCAATGCGTTGGCCTTCTTTTTCAATCACTTCAAAACGCCAGCCGTGGAAATCAGCACAATCGCCGACATTCGGCAGGTTTTCCAGCTCTTCCATAATCAGGCCGGCAACGGTGTGGTAATCTACCTCCTCACCTTGCGGCGGTAAGCCTAATTGCGGTGCCAAATCGACATATTCCAACGCGCCGTCCACTGTCAGACTTTCATCGGCATTTTCCTGCATCATCGGCTCTTCTTCACGTTCGAATTCTTCGGGGAACTCGCCGGCAATGGTTTCCAGGAAGTCCTTCATCGTGACCATGCCCAACACCGCGCCGAATTCATCGACCACCAAGGCATAATCGGCGCTGCTTTGGCGGAACAGTTCGATCGCATCCAATGCGGTGGTGGTTTCCGGCAAAATCAGCGGCTGACGTAAGGCCGCCTGAATATTTAATCCGCCGCCTTGCAGCAATTGAGCCAGCAAATCTTTTTTGTTGATGTAGCCCAAAGGTTCGTCAACACCGGCTTTACCCACCACCAGCAAACGGCTGTATGGCGTGTTTTGCAGTTGTTCGCGCTGCTCTTCTTTACTTTGTGAAATATCCAAACGCTCGATTTCGCGGCGCGGAATCATCACACCTTGAATCGGACGTTCTGCCAGCGTCAATACACTGCGAATCATGGATTTTTCGTTTTCTTCAAAATGGCCGTTATCTTCCGCTTCCGCACCATTATTGGCCAAAATCGTTTCGCGGATGCCCATCATACCCAATACATTTTCAGCCGTGCGTTTGCGCCATGAGCTGCTGATATAGTCGTTTTTGCGGCTGTTTTTCAGCGAAACTTGGTTAAACACTTCAATCAGAATTGAGAAACCGATGGCGGCGTACAGGTAGCCTTTAGGAATGTGGAAATCGAAGGCTTCTGCAATCAGGCTGAAACCGATCATCAACAGGAAGCCTAAACACAACATCACCACGGTCGGATGTTTGTCGACAAATCCGGTCAGTGGTTTGCTGGCGGTAATCATCACGGTCATGGCTACAATCACTGCCGCCATGGCGACCACGATGTGCTCCACCATGGCCACAGCGGTAATCACCGAGTCAATCGAGAATACGGCATCCAAAATCAGGATTTGCGCCACTACACCCCAGAAACAACTGTGTTTCTTTTGGCTGTCGGCGACGGCAAATTGGTTATGCCCCTCCAAGCGTTCGTGCAGCTCGGTAGTGGCTTTGTACAGCAGGAAAATACCACCGGCCAGCATAATCAAATCTTTGCCCGAAACCGCCATATCGCTAAAATAGAACCAAGGTGAAGTCAGGGTCATAATGTGCGCCATAAAGCCCAACATAATAACGCGGATACCCACGGCCAAACCAAGGCCGGTGATCCGTGCTTTATCGCGCAACGACGGTTTGACTTTATTGGCCAAAATTGCCACGAAAACAAGGTTGTCAATGCCCAAAACAATTTCGAGCACTAAAAGCGTTGCAAAGCCTATCCAAGTATGCGGGTCGGCTAACCAACTGAAATCCATGATTTTTCTATTCCTTTAAATGTGAAAAAGCAGCCCGACGAGTGTCACTCATCCGACTGCTTCAAATACGGTACATACACGAAGGACGTAATCTCGAACTATCCTGCTCTGCGTCTTTCATGGAATGTGTATGCCTCTATCAAAATGATGATTTGAATAGTTTATCAGTTTGAAACCACTGTGGTAAAGTTTTACCTAAAAATATTTTTTCAAACCATCCTGAACCTTTGGTATTTTTCAGACGGCCTCTGACCGTTGATTCAGATCTATGCCTATGCTTGTGTTCCGACAGGCACAACCACCATACGCGACAGCCTTTGTGCAAAGCCTTTGCTGTACCGGCGTGGGATATAACCGCTGATTTTACCGTTTTGCACGGCAGTTTCGTATACGCAAATCAACCGTTCTTCCGACAGGGTTTGTATGCTGCCGTCTGCTTGCAGCCTAGGCGATACTTTGCTGTAAAGCTTCCAAATCACGGGACTGCCATCAGGTAAAGGATAAGGAGCTTCAAAATGTGAGCTGCCTTCGTCACAACCGATGTGGTTGTCTTTGAAATCCTGCATTTGCGTATCGGTGAATTTTTGCGCACCGTAAAAACTGAAAATGCGGTCATGTCCGTATACGCTTTGGCGTACATACGCCCAAATATGGTCGCGCAGGAAAAATTGGTCGGCGAAATGTCGCGATTCTAAAGGCTGGTGCAAATAATTTTGGATTTTATTCGCCATATCGGGCACAGCCTGCCCTACTGCCCCCCATAATCCGGCCAAAATTAATTCGGTGTGCGTACCGGCATCGCGTATAGTGTGGAACAGCTTACCGCTCTCAATCCATTCCGCAACGGCTTGCGCTTCACGTTGTGAAATCACGGAATCAGCATCGCGGAAAATCACATAAGATGCGTCCGGATCATTAATGGCAAGAAACCGCCATAATGTACCCGGCCATTGGGCTTGCCCACTGCTGACCCGAACAATCTCGGCACCGTTTTGTGCCATGCGTTTACGTGCGGATTCCGGTACGCTGTCATCAACGTAAAAACGGCACATCCAGCCCGGATAGATTTCAGATGCCAATTCAGTGTTTAAAACCGCCGGTTCGATATAGGCCGAACTGCTACCGAACAATGAAAACGAGATAATTTTTTTACCGTCTGCTTTGGGTGTGACAGAAGGCAACTTGGGCGCAGCTTGTCCGGCTACTTTTTGATCACGCAACTGCAGGGCTTTTAAGCCATAAACGGCGGCATTGCCCCAGTCTTCCAAACCTCCGTAAGCATGGGATAAGGCATCGTAGGAATTGATATGTTCGGCATCACGCCGGATGGCCTTTTTGGCGTAAACAATGGCATCTTGAAACAAACCTGCTTTGACGGCGGCTGTTGCGGCATCGCTCAAAGGAGTTACGGATGCGGGAATAAGTTTATGCGCACGCATGGCTTCTACCGCCGCTTGGGCATAGTTTCCGGCCGCCATGTTTTTTTTGAATGCAACGGAAATGATGTCGAGCTGCTTTTGGATTTTTTGCAGTTGGAACGTGAGTTTCTTTTTCATAATGTGCAAATGTTTCAGACGGCCTTTGCGCATTCAAAGGCCGTCTGAAACATTCCGTATAGATTCAGATAATTGATTATACCCGAGTGCGGTTAGCTTCTGCCAATAATGCCAACAATTCTTCGGTATTGTCCCAACCAATGCAGGCATCGGTAATACTTTGGCCATAATTTTCCGGTTTATCCTGACGGCCTTCCATCAAATGGCTTTCAACCATCACGCCCATGATGCTGTTTTCACCATCACGTAATTGTTGCGCAACATCTTGCGCAACTTCCATTTGGCGTTTATAGTCTTTGCGGCTGTTGGCATGGCTGAAATCAATCATGACTTTAGGTGTCTGACCTGAGTTGGTTAATTGTTCTGCGGCGGCTTTAACATGTTCGTTACTGTAATTTGGCTCTTTACCGCCACGTAAAATCACATGACAATCCGGATTGCCAGCAGTATGCACAATGGCGGAATGACCGGTTTTCGTCACAGATAAAAAGTGATGCGGATGACTTGCCGCACCAATGGCATCAATGGCAATTTTCAAATTGCCGTCAGTCCCGTTTTTAAAACCTACCGGGCAAGACAACCCGCTGGATAATTCACGGTGGACCTGACTTTCGGTAGTACGCGCGCCAATTGCTCCCCATGAAATCAAGTCGGCATAATATTGCGGCGTAATCATATCAAGAAACTCGGTCGAAGCAGGCATCCCCATATCATTCAAGGTCAGCAACAAACTGCGTGCCTGACGCAGACCGTAGTTGATGTCGAACGTACCATTCAAATATGGATCGTTAATCAAGCCTTTCCAGCCGACAGTTGTACGCGGTTTTTCAAAATACACACGCATCACAATCAATAATTCTTGTTCATATTTTTTACGTAACGGCAGTAAACGCTCCGCGTATTCCAATGCCGCTTTAGTATCGTGAATCGAACAAGGCCCGATAATAACCAATAAGCGGTTGTCTTTACCATGTACTAAATCGGCAATTTCTTGACGGGTTTGATGAACCAATTCAGCGGCTTTTTCGCTAATCGGCAATTCGTATAAATGGGCAATCGGCGGTAATAGTTCGGTTACTGCTTTGATTCTCACATCATCTGTTTGGCGTGGCTGGTTCATTGCATTAAACCTTCTATCCTATTCTTTATTAAATGTGTATAGCTTACCTTTTTTACATGAATTAAACAAGCATTAAAATAAATTAATCGCAATTTTATTTCAAAATACTAATCTTTAACTCTAATTAATTATATTATTTTTTAATATTTATTATTATTTAAAATTTTATTCTAAAATTTTTATAATATTTTGGAATATTGGTTTACCGCGGCGATGATTATTTGCTTTTAGCTTCATCCCAAGGCCCTCTGAATATCTAAAAGGCTTGGTATTGTTTAATGAAGACCAGTCTTTCTTAAACAAACTGGCTTCTCAAGACTGGTCTGACCGCGACCCTAAAGCCAACCGCGATGCCTACCATGCGTTTGCACAATTGGTT
>NZ_PXYY01000056.1 GCF_003013245.1 Neisseria iguanae | reverse complement strand
TGGCGGATTTTACGGTAAAACAATGCTGCCGAATCGGGGGGATGTCTAATAAATTGGCAGCTGCGCGGGCGGTAACTTCTGGTACAAAAAATTCAATGCGTTTCTTTTGTACTTTTTTGATAATTTACAGTTTGTTATCTTCCCAGAGGTGTATTCCTTAGCACAGTATACAAATCTGCATCCTCAGAAAGTACTTGTTTACCTAGTTGAAAAGAGCTCTTAATAGGGGCTAATGCGGTACTGGAGCTGTTGAAACCACCTTCTAAGGCGACACTCATACCCTGCCCGATGTACCCTAAAGAGGTCATTGTTTTGATTGCATTCTGCACAAGGTTCTCTTCGGGGTTTTTCCCTTTAGTAACATTCAAGGCTGCACCTAACAGAACCGCAAAAGGCAGCTGGTACGCCATCAACGCAGCTAAACCTACCGCACCATTACGGGCGTACTCCCTACGCAGTATCTTCTGGTGTGTCACCATTGCGTACCGCATGTACGGGAATATGTGCTTACCTACGGTGGTCTGTTCCAGAACCGTTGGTACCTCCCCTATGTGTACGTACATACTCATAATTTTTAAAGGGTAGCATAACTGCTAATCCAATACAGCCCCTTAAATTAAGTTACGCCAATAAGGCTTCGATGTTTTCCAACGGACGGCCGATCGCAGCGCGTTCGTTGCCGACCAAAATCGGCCGTTCCAACAGCGCAGGATGCTCGGCAATGGCGGCGAGCAGCGCATCATTATCAAAATCGGGTGCATTCAACCCTAATTCCTTGTATAAATCGTCTTTCACGCGCATCATGCCGCGTACATCGTCCAAATCGAGTTTGCGGAATATTTCCTTTAACGTTGCCAAATCCGGCGGCGCAGCCAGATAGTGGACGGTTTCGGCTTCAATCCCACGCGATTCCAACAAAGCCAAGGCGGCGCGCGATTTGCTGCAGCGGTTGTTGTGATACAAAGTCCATTCAGACGACATAATAATATTCCTATGGTAAATTGTTTCATTATCAACCTCATTGTTGGTTTACTCAACCATGTTATCAAACGATTGTGAATAAATCTAATTTTTGTGCAAAAATCCAACATTTTGACCTGAACCAAAACATCGGCCGTCTGAAAGGTTTACAATACGGATTTTATAATCCCATCATTCGGGTTACGACCATGAAAACATTATCCGCCCTGATTTTCGCTTCGATGACTTTTTTATCTGCAGCCGCTTTCGCCGTCGACTTGCAGCTGTGGAACAGCTCTGCGCCGCAATCACTGCAAAATCTCAAAGCCCCCGTGCGCGTGGTGAACTTATGGGCAACGTGGTGCGGTCCGTGCCGTAAGGAAATGCCGGAAATGTCGGCATGGTATAAAACGCAGCAAAAAGGCAGCGTCGATATGGTCGGTATTGCGTTGGATTCAACGGAAAACATCGGAAAATTCCTGAAATCCACGCCGGTAAGCTATCCGATTTGGCGTTATGGTGGTGCCGACAGCCGACAGTTCATGAAATCGTTCGGCAACCAAGTCGGCGTATTGCCGTTTACCGTGGTTGAAGCGCCGAAATGCGGTTTCAAACAGACCATCACCGGCGAAGTCAACGCCAAAAGCCTGTCCACCGCTTTAAAAGCCGCCCAAGCCAAGTGCAAATAATATACCTTGCCGCCGCTTCTTCAGTTTGGCATATCAGGCGCTGTCATTTTGTGTTATAAGTGGTTCATACAACAACAAACAAAGAAGAAAGAATTCAAGAATGCCGAAAGCAGGTAAATCCCGCTGTTGCAATATGCTGCCAGCCTGACAACAACCTGTGGATAATTTCGGGATAAAATCCCCAAACCTTATCCATCCTGCCGCTGCCGGTTGTGCAGCGGTTTTGCCGTCTGATGGAAAATGCGCTGAACAAATATTGTTTAAAACGGCGCAAAGCCTTTATAATCGGGCAGATCCGATTTTTCAGGCGGCCTGCGACACGGTTTGGCAACATTCTTCAGGCTAGGCTGCGTCCAAGCTTTTTCTTCTAATCAAACAGGGGAAATTTTGTGGATAATTTTTTTGAATTCCTTTATTTTCAGGCCGTCTGAAACCATTTTTCAGGAAGAGTTATGATTCGTTTCAAACAAGTTTCCAAAACCTATCCCGGCGGTTTTGAAGCCTTAAAAAACGTCAGCTTTCAAATCAACAAAGGCGAGATGATTTTCATTGCCGGCCATTCCGGCTCGGGCAAATCGACCATTCTGAAACTGATTTCAGGCATTACCAAACCGACCGAAGGCAGAGTGTGGTTTAATAAACAGGATTTGGGCGAACTGGGTGACAACCAAATCGGCTTTATGCGCCAACACATCGGCATTGTGTTCCAAGACCACAAAATCCTCTACGACCGCAACGTGTTGCAAAACGTGATTTTGCCTTTACGGATTATCGGCTACCAACCGGCCAAAGCGGAAGAACGCGCGCGCATTGCGATTGAAAAAGTCGGTTTGAAAGGCCGTGAGTCAGATATGCCTGTTTCACTGTCGGGTGGCGAGCAGCAACGCCTGTGCATCGCGCGCGCGGTAGTACACCAGCCCAGCCTGCTGATTGCCGACGAACCTTCCGCCAGCCTCGACCGCGCCTACGCGCTCGACATCATGGAATTATTCAAAACTTTCCACGAAGCAGGCACTACCGTGATTGTGGCGGCACACGATGAAACACTGATGGCGGATTACGGCCACCGCGTCATCCGCCTGCAGAAAGGACGTTTGGCATGAGTTTGATTCATTATGTTTCGCTGCACGTCGAATCGGCACACGCCGCGCTTAAACAACTAATCCGCCAGCCTGTCGGCACCTTATTAACTTTGCTCATGCTGGCGATTGCCATGACTCTGCCGCTGTTTCTCTATCTGGGTGTGCAAAGCGGGCAGAGCATTTTGGGCAAATTAAACGAATCGCCGCAGATTACTGTGTATATGGAAACCGACGCGGCCAAAGCCGACACGGATACGGTGCAGAATCTTTTGCAGCGAGATACGCGTTTAGATACCGTCCGTTTTATCAGTAAGCAAGACGGCTTGGAAGAATTGCAAGCGAATCTGGATCAAAACCTGGTGTCGATGCTGGATAAAAATCCTCTGCCCGATGTGTTTATCGTCACGCCTGATGCTGATTCTTCTCCGGCGAAAATGCAGACGATTTATAAGGATTTAGTCAAGCTGCCGATGGTGGAATCAGCCACAATGGATACAGAATGGGTGCATACCCTGTATCAAATCAATGAGTTTATCCACAAAATTTTGTGGTTTTTAGCGATTACCCTGAGCATGGCGTTTATCTTGGTGGCACACAACACCATCCGCCTGCAAATATTAAGCCGCAAGGAGGAAATTGAAATCACCAAACTTTTGGGTGCGCCCGCTTCGTTTATCCGCCGCCCGTTTCTGTATCAAGCCGTATGGCAGAGCCTGTTTTCCGCCGCCGTAAGCTTGGGCTTGTGCGCATGGCTGCTCAATACCGTGCGGCCGATGGCTGATTCGATTTTCAAACCCTACGGCCTCAACATCGGCTGGCGTTTCTTCAATGGCAGCGAAATCATGCTTGTATTGGGATTTGTGGTTGCGCTGGGCGTATTCGGCGCATGGCTCGCCACCACGCAGCATTTGCTCGGCTTTAAAGCGAAAAAATAAGGGGCTTAGGAAGCAAACTCATAAAACTTTATGGTAAGCTTCTGATATCTATATTAAAAACAAGTACCCAAAGCCCGGTAAACTTTCCGGGCAGAAATTCCGGCAAATATTACGCCTTTCTGCCTCAGGTTTGACTGCTTCCGACACAGCCGGATTAACGGCAGCCAGTGTCCGAAGTGCCAACAACCCGTTCCCCAAACTGCGGCACCGTATTGCTGACGAATGTGGGAAGCAAACCCCATTTTCAGAATTCCGGTGCCAGACGCATCTGTGGCAAACAGGCTTGGGGAGCCGGTGGAAAAACCACCGTATTGGGCATATTGAAGCGTCCCGGTGCTTCAAAAGCCATGCTGCAAAAGGTTATCCGGGGCCATCTCCCTATCAAACGGTGGCCGGCGTGGTTCTGGTTGATATGGGCTGTGAAAAACACTTCCGTGTCCGTCACGCAGGTAACGAGTTTGCCGGAGGGGTTCGGCATATCAGCGGAATGGGGTCATTTTGGGCTTATGCAAAAAACAGGACGGTTGAATTTAACGGCGTATCCGGACGGACGTTTTATTGGCACCTGGAAGAAACGGGTTTCCGCTTTAATCACAGACATGATGACCTGTATGTAATTTTGTTGGAAATGTCACGGAATATGCCTTTGGATTAGATTTGATTCCTGAGCCCCATAATAAAATGTTTCAGACAGCCTGTGGATAACGCAGGCTGTTTTTTCAGGCCGTCTGAAATAGGGTGAAATCACGGTAACTGGCATGTTTGCGTTTCATTTTCGAAACAGCATACAATCTTTCTTTTCAGACAGCCAGAGACCTTTGTAAAACCAGGCTGTTATCATAAATCTATAATCCGTTATTCCTGAAAGGAACCCTTCATGACGGCACTTCAAACCATCGCACAACATTTATCCAAACACCGTCAAACCGTCACCAGCGCGGAATCCTGTACCGGCGGCTTATTGTCGGCGGCGTTTACCGGCGTTTCCGGCAGCTCGCAATGGTTTCATCAAAGCTTCGTGACCTACAGCAACCAAGCCAAACAAAACACCTTGGGCGTGATAGCCGACACGTTATTGAAACACGGCGCGGTCAGCCGGGAAACAGTATATGAAATGGCACGCGGTGCAAAAGCAGTAGCGCAGGCCGATTATGCGCTGAGTATTTCCGGCATTGCAGGGCCTAACGGCGGCAGTAAGGATAAACCTGTCGGCACGGTATGGTTCGGCTTGGCTACGCCTGTGGAACATATCGAATGTTCGGCTTTGTTTGAAGGCGGCAGAGAAAACGTGCGCCGCCAAGCGGTTGGCTTTGCCCTAAACCTGTTGGCCGGACATTTAACCCCCCGACATCCCTGATTGACGGATTCGTATAATGACAAAGGCCGTCTGAAACGTTCAGACAGCCTTTGTCACATACAGCTAATCTGTCAAAGATTATTGTGGGACACTGGCCGCGCTGGCAGCCACATCGGAAGCAGCGGTGTTCTCCTCCACAACTTCTTCAAATACAACAGGCGCAGAAGCTTGTCTGGTTTGAACTTCGACCGCAGTAGTTTCGGCTTCTTTTTCTGCCTGGGCTGCCAATACGGTTGCCGACAAAGTAACAGCAGTCAATAAAGCAACAAGTTTTTTCATAGAAATTTCCTTCTTTCTTTATGATTTTGAAACACAGTATCAAAATGATACGGTTTTTATAAGAAGTTTCCTGTTTATAAAAGTTCATAAAATTTGATAATTTTAACTTTTAAATTCAATATCATAATATGTTTATGTCTTAATTTTATTCATATAAAAATAAAAAAGGCTGTCTGAAAAAGGCAACCTACCTTTTTCAAACGGCCTTTTATTTTATAAATAACTATTTATCCGTGTACTTTTAAAAGCTCCACTTCAAAAATCAACGTAGCATGCGGCGGAATCACACCACCTGCACCACGCACGCCGTAACCCTTTTCAGGAGGAATGGTTAATTTGCGTTTACCGTTTTCTTTCATCCCACCAAAACCTTCGTCCCAGCCCCGAATCACTTGACCGACACCCAAAACAATGGTCAAAGGCTTGCCACGGTCGATGCTGGAATCAAATTTGGTACCGTTTTCCAGCCAACCGGTGTAATGTACGGTAATCTCTTTGCCTTTGACGGTTTCTTTGCCGCTGCCGACTTTGATGTCTTCAATAATCAAGCTCATGCTGTTTCCTTCATTGCGTTGGATAGGGGAGAGTTTGGCTTAACACATTTTCCGCACATCGACATCAATACACTGATGCCTCGGTAACAACATCTCTTGCTTTTTTACACTCATAGCGGTTCCAAGCTTTTTCATGGAAATAAACACCATGATATTTACCATCGGCTCAGTCAGTGCCACCGCGTTGGAAATGCCGATACTGCCGGTCAGGATATACGCGACACTGAAGGCCGTGCCGAAATGGAACATTGCAAAGGTAATGGTTTTAATCATAATATTGTCCTCCAAGGCCGTCTGAAACCCGACCTATGATTATCAGGGCATGTCCTCATTTCATCATACGGCCGCTTTCCGGCATAAAAGCACACCTGCTGCGTTGAAAAAAATGCACGCAATATACCCACCTCGCCGTGCCGACCGGTTTGATTGGCGCGGCGTGTAAAACTGTTCTCTCTCTTTAAGTATTGCCTGGTATATGCACTTTTCTACTCGAAAATATGCAGCACAGACAAAATGAGGGCGCACCCTAAAAAATGAATAATAACGATTCGGAAATCATGCGTATAGTTAGGTATTCTATTTAATTATAGGTAAAATAAATAGTTATTACTTTTATAATAAGGAAATTATATGAAACTGCTCAAAATCGTCATGCTCGACCGCGCCACGCTGCCAGAACGCAACATTACCTTTGATTTTCCACATGAATTGATTTGCTATGATGCCACCGAGCCGCATGAAGCTTTAACGCGTATTGACGGTGCCGACATCGTGATGACCAACAAAGTAGTGGTGTCTGCTGAAGCTATCGCGCAAAATCCACAGCTCAAGCTGATTGCTGTGGCCGCCACCGGTGTGAACAATGTCGATATTTCAGCGGCCAAACAAGCCGGTGTGGCGGTGTCCAATGTGCGCGCTTACGGCAACGAATCGGTGGCAGAACACGCCTTTATGCTGATGATTGCCTTGATACGCAACCTGCCTGCCTATCAACGCGATGTAGACGCCGGTTTATGGGAACAATCGCCGTTTTTCTGTCATTACGGTGCGCCGATGCGCGATTTAAACGGCAAAACACTGGCGATTTTCGGGAGAGGCAACATCGGTCAAACTTTGGCGCATTATGCCGAAGCCTTCAATATGAACGTGGTTTTCGGCGAACACAAACATGCCGAAACAGTGCGCGAAGGTTATGTCTCGTTTGATGAAGCGGTTCAGACGGCCGATGTAGTTTCTCTGCATTGTCCCTTAACCGAACACACCGCCAATATGATTGGCGAAACCGAACTGAAACAAATGAAGGCCGGGGCAATTCTGATTAACTGCGGACGCGGCGGCCTGGTCGACGAAACAGCCTTGGTAACGGCATTGAAATACGGCCGAATCGGCGGAGCAGGGTTCGACGTGTTGACCGAAGAGCCGCCGCGTAACGGCAATCCTTTGCTCAAAGCGCGTTTACCAAATCTGATTGCCACACCGCATATAGCTTGGGCAAGCCGCGAAGCCATCAACCGTCTGTTTGATATCCTGCTGGATAATGTGGATAAGTTTGTCAAAGGGCAACCACAGAATCTGGTGTAAACTTGACCTAATTATCCACATGAATCAAACCGCGTTCTGCTTGGCTTTTATACGGAAAAGGTTGTCTGAACCGTAAAACACATCTTGAAATTTTGTGGATAATTTTGTGAATAATATCAAAAGGCCGTCTGAATGTTTCAGACGACCTTTTATTTTTTACTGATTATTCAAAATGATAGCTTTATAATTTTATCTATTGACTTTTATATTTAATGTGGAAAAATTTATAACAATACCAATAATAAAGGCCGTCTGAAATACTTTCGTGTTTCAGACGGCCTGTCTTAAATAAGTAACACGCCGATACGGATCAGCTTATGCAACTTTTCAATTATCTGCAAGGGACTAAATATCGTAAGTGGTTGACGCGGTATCACCGCCGGTGCCGGTCCAGTTGGTGTGGAAAAACTCACCGCGCGGACGGTCAGTACGCTCATAAGTGTGTGCACCGAAGTAATCACGCTGCGCCTGCAGCAGATTGGCCGGTAAACGTTCGGTGGTGTAGCCGTCCAAGAAGGTAATGGCTGAAGCCATACACGGCATGGCAATACCGCTTTCAATGGCTTTAGCTACCACTTTGCGCCATGCCGGCAGACAGCTTTCCAAGACGCCTTTAAAGTACGGATCCGAACCCAAGAACACCAAATCGGGATTGGTTTCGTAGGCATCCCGGATATTGCCCAAGAATGCGCTGCGGATAATGCAACCTTCACGCCACAGCAAAGCAGTGTTGCCGTAGTTCAAACCCCAATGATTGGTTTCACTGGCTTCGCGAATCAACATAAAGCCTTGTGCATAAGAAATGATTTTCGAAGCCAGTAAGGCTTGGCGCAAGGCATCGACCCATTCGGTTTTGCCACCGCCGATAGGGGTAATGGTTTTGCCGAACAATGCACCGGCTCGGACGCGTTGTTCTTTAAATGCCGACACGCAGCGGGCGAATACTGCTTCGGAAATCAGTGTCAACGGAATACCCAAATCCAAAGCGTTAATGCCAGTCCATTTACCGGTACCTTTTTGACCGGCAGTATCCAGAATTTTTTCAACCAGAGGTTCACCGTTTTCATCTTTATAGCCTAGAATATCCGCTGTTATTTCAACCAGATATGAATCCAGCTCGGTTTGGTTCCACGCGCTGAAAATGTCGTGCATTTCGTTATAAGACAAACCTAAGCCGTCTTTCATGAATTGGTAGGCTTCGCAAATCAACTGCATGTCGCCGTACTCGATGCCGTTGTGCACCATTTTCACAAAGTGACCGGCACCATCACGACCAACCCAATCACAGCATGGCTCACCTTCAGGTGTTTTCGCGGCGATGGCTTGGAAAATCGGTTTCACTTCCGTCCATGCGCTTTCATGGCCGCCCGGCATGATGGAAGGGCCGTTGCGCGCTCCTTCTTCACCGCCCGATACACCTGCACCGATGAAACGGATACCTTTGGCCGCCAGCTCGTGCGTGCGGCGGGTAGAGTCGGGATAATTGGCGTTGCCGCCATCAATAATGATGTCACCTTGATCCAATAAAGGCACCAATTGTTCGATAAAATCATCTACCACTGTACCTGCACGCACCATCATCATGATTTTTCTCGGTTTTTCTAATTTATTGACCAAATCTTGTAAAGAATAAGCACCGATAATTTCAGTACCTTTGGCTGCACCGTTTAAAAAATCATCTACTTTACTGGTGGTGCGGTTGAATGCTACCACTTTAAAACCATGGTCGTTCATGTTCAAAATCAGGTTTTGCCCCATGACAGCCAAACCAATGACACCGATGTCACCTTTCATTGAGGGAAGCTCCATTATTAATTTATCAGGTATTACTCTACCTTATTTACAGTGATTTAACAATCCTTAACTCTTTAATTTTTTGAAAAGATAGTTTAACACTTTTTCTTAGCGGCAATGCCGTAAACAGAAACAATAATTAAAATATAAAATATAAAAAGATTATGATTATGAGCAGGCAACAAGCTTGTGTATAACTTTTATCCTTTCTATTTTTCAAAAACTTATCTTGGAACAAACTGTAGGGATAAAACAGCTTGCGGAATGTTGACGAATGTGGATAATTTTTTGGTTTTCAGACGGTTTGTGAATAAATGGTGGCTTACTGACAGGCTTATGCCAACTTATTCTTGGAAAACCCCAACACTTTCGGATATAGTTGGTCTATTCAGCGGTTGTATTCCCGCCGACGGCTAATCGGGCCGTCTGAAACATTAAATGAGGAGCATTGAATGAAATCAACTTGGACATTAAACATTCTGGCTACTTTGGTCTTGGCCGCCTGCGCGCAATCTTCCGAACCGAAGCTACCGGTTGTTTCGGCTGACACCCACGCGCCGGAACAAGGCACGGGTTTGACTGAGCAGAAATTGGTACATGCCAAAAAATTTATGGCGGCTTCCGCCAATCCGTTGGCGACCGAAGCCGGTTATGAAATTTTGAAACGCGGCGGCAGTGCGATTGACGCAATGATTGCTATGCAAACCACTTTGAGCCTGACCGAGCCGCAATCTTCCGGCTTGGGCGGCGGCGCGTTTTTGGTGTATTGGGACAATAAAGCCAAAAAACTCACCACCTTCGATGCGCGAGAAACTGCACCGAAATCGGCCACACCGGAATTATTCTTGGATGAAAACGGCAAACCGCTGGCTTTTATGAAAGCCGTGGTTGGCGGTCGTTCGGTCGGCGTGCCGGGCATTCCGAAGCTGTTGGAAGATACCCATAAGCGATACGGCAAATTGCCGTGGCAAAGTCTGTTTGACAAGCCGGTTCAGTTGGCCGAGCAAGGTTTTGCCGTGTCGCCGCGCATGTCGCAATCCATCAAACAAAACAAAGAATCGCTGCAGCGTTATCCGCAAACTGCCGCTTACTTTTTGCCTAATGGCACACCGTTAGCTGCCGGTACGGTGTTGAAAAACCCTGAATTTGCCCGGTCGGTAAAGTTATTGGCTACACAGGGCAGCGCACCGTTTTACAAAGGCAAACCGGCGCAAAATATGGTGAACACCATCACCGGAGCAACAGACAATCCGGGTAAAATCACGCTGGCGGACTTTAAAAACTACCGTGTTATCGAGCGCACACCGGTATGTGCGCCGTATCGTGAATACGAAGTGTGCGGTATGGGTGCGCCAAGTTCGGGCGGCATTGCTCTAGGCCAGATTTTAGGCATTTTGCAGACGCAAGACATGAAAACGCTGGGCGCGGAAAATATCCACAGCTGGCGCTGGATCGGCGATGCCTCACGCGTGGCCTTTGCCGACCGCGATTACTATGTGGCCGATCCGGATTTTGTGACCGTACCGACCAAAGCCATGATCAGCAAGTCTTATCTGAATGGCCGCGCCCGAGAAATCCGCGCCACCGACAAAGCCCTGCCGCAAATCAATGCCGGTAAATTGAGCAACCAATTCGCAGCTGGCAAACCGGTCGAACTGCCTTCAACCAGCCACATTGTAGTTGTGGATAAAGAAGGCAACGTGGTATCCATGACCACATCGATTGAAAACGCATTCGGTTCTACCTTGATGGCCAACGGCTATCTGCTGAACAACGAATTGACCGACTTCGCCTTCAATCCGGGCAATGCCGAGGGCAAAGTAGTGGCCAACAGTGTGGCCAGTGGCAAACGTCCGCGCTCTTCTATGACGCCGACCATTGTGATGAAAAACGGCAGGCCTTACATGGCGGTCGGTTCACCGGGCGGGAGCCGCATTATCGGTTATGTGGCCAAAACGTTGGTTGCCCACATCGACTGGGGCATGGACATTCAAACGGCCATTTCCCTGCCGAACATGCTCAACCGCGGCAGCGTATATGAAATCGAACAAGACACCTCTGCCACTGCCCGCACGCCGCAACTGGAAAAACTGGGCTATAAAGTGCAGGTGCGCGATTTAAATTCGGGCGTGCAGGGGATTGTCATCGGCAAAGACGGTTTGCAAGGCGGTGCCGACCCGCGCAGGGAAGGAAAAGTGATGGGGGATTGATGGTCTGATTATAGGATTCAGGCAGTTTGAAAATTTTCTCAGTATACAAAAAACGACAGCAGCCGGAACGTTTGTCTTTTTCAGACAGCCTGAATATTCGTCCGCCAAACAAAGGATTGTGATGAAAGCATTTATCCCCCTTATAACCGCCGCCGGACTGACTTCCTGCGGCGGAACGGAGAACACGATGAGTATCCAACAACAGACGGAACAGCGTTTCAAAGAGAATCCGCATCCGAAAGAAGCCTGCCGCATTTAAGATTCAAGTCAATGATGCACCGGGACCGTTGAAATTAGTTCATGATATGAGTGTGGGTTATAAAGCAGAAAATTGTTCCTATCTGATAACCGGTAAGGTGATTAGGGGCAACAGCCCATCCGGAAAAACAGCTGACACTGCCGATCCGGCAGACAGGAAATGACGAATATGAAGTTGTGGTCTATCTGGACGCGATGGAGGATGAGGATTATTTCGGAGAAGGCATCTGCCGTTGGAAAGTAATGGGGTTCGGTACCTTGTTTAAGGCAACAGGGAAAGCGGAGGAAACGGGGTTTAATGTCAGTGATATGATGCAGACCTTATTGGCGCAAAAAACATTGACTAAGTATTATCAGAAAAGAGGCTATCCATATTATAGAAATGTTGACGGTTCGCCAATTGAAAATCATGATATTTCTGATTTCGGCGAAAATGCCATTACTGATTATGGGACAGCCCTGCAAAAAGATCTGTTCTCCATTACCCTGACGGCAGAGGAGCTTTGATATGGCGGAATTACACCGGCAGTAGTATGCAGACCTCGCCGCAGATGCTTATAAAGAGAGAGTTCCCGGTGATGAAACCATTTCCATCGGTGGCCATCAGTATAAGGTTTTGGCGGTTCACAGCAGCGCAAAGACAGGCTATCAGGAAACGGTTTATGATGTCAAAACCCGTGAAATCATTGCCGCCCACCGCTGTACGGAACCACCTGTCAAAGACTTTGTGGATGCCAAAACCGATGCGCTGATGGTGTTGGAACGCACTTATCGGTGCAGGCAGATTGTTGTCGGCGCATTCTGCCAACAATTTTACCGGCAGCCGTTCCATTTTATCGGAACCTGCCTACGGCAATGCCCGCCGGCTGGGCGACGACAATAAAAATATGATTGAAGACTATCGCGGCGATGTTGGGTATATGCGGGGCGGTTTGCACAAACTGAAACAAAATGTTGACGATTCTAAAGGGATGTACCGCAAAATTCGTGAGGAAATCGATAAAGACCCCAACAATATGTCTTACGGCAACCATCTGCAACCGGCTTTTCTGCTCGGCCGGGCGCTCGATCTTTCGCAGCTGCTCAATCCCGGGGCATCTGAATGAAGAATTTATTGATTATGCTTTTGCCGCTCTGCTTTCAGACAACCTTGAAAGCAGTTTGGTTCTCGAAAGTATGTTGGATTTGGAGCAGGCCAAACAGTTTGGGCGGGACGCTTTAAAAGAGGACAGGGTAAATGGACAGAGACAGTAAAATCGACAATTTGATAAAAAAATTCTTTTGTTGCAGGGAAAAACCGAACAATGGTAGAAAACAATCAGCACGGAACAGTGGAAATCGAAAACAGCGCTGGATGAGGCGGAGCACTCTCTGAAAAATACGGCACTCAATATTAAAGAATTGGCTGCGTCCAAAGTATCTGAAGCGGTAGCCAGGCCGTTGGAAGTATTCGGATCGGATGTGGAAAAGCTTTGCGGTGAATTTTCGGCAATCACCGAGCGGGTAGACCGTCAGTAGAAAGCGCCGGAAAAACGGCAGAAGGTGTTTCTGCCGCTGACGGATTTCGGGTTTCAGACGGCATGGGAAAAACTTGTACTCATTTTTAAGTCAAACGGCAATAGCCGGTTCAGAAATACCATGACACCGAACCTGCGGCCGAAGGATGGTATTGGCGGCAGTCTTTTCCGACTGAATGGGCTTTGAAAGGGCCTGTTTGGTTTTACGGCGGATGGTTTTCCCGTTGCGGTGGTGACGCTGCGCCGGTTGCGGACAGGTCTGCCTGCCGTGGGTGTATCCGTATGCGGGCAGCCCGGGGGATGCGGGTTTTGGGGTGGGGAGATACGTGTTACACAGGGGACATTTATATCTTTGCCTGCCGTTTTTACAGCAGTTCTTCATTTATCTAACCTGATGAATTTCCCTTTCACATTCGCACAAATTCCACCGTCACTACAGCGGCCCAACCTTCCGTTATCCACAGCCTGATTAATCTCCTGAATCCATTCCGAACGGACAACTTCCTGTTTTACCTGCATCATCATCCACAGCGCAGAACCAATACCGCTAAAGCCGTCATTCCCGCGCAGGCGGGAATGACGGCATTTGGATATTTCTGTGCCCGTTATTTAGTAAAACAGCTATAGAGGGGAAATTCACTGAATTAAAGACCAAAACCCGATGCCCTCCGGGCTTGGGAAGAGGGGGTAAGATTATATTTGTCAGAAGATATTTTAGTAGCCAGGAAAAGGCCGTCTGAATGGTGTTAAAACGAAATTCAAGATTTCTATAACATCCGTTCAGACGGCTTTTTTTATTCATAATATGAATCAAGCTGCGCTGGGTAATTCATGGAATGCGCCCGGCAAATCATCTTCGTGGCTGAATTCTATCCATTCATAGTTGTCTTCATCGGCTAAAATCGTGCGCAGTAAGGCATTGTTGATGGCATGGCCGGATTTGTAGCCTTCGAATGCGCCGATAATCGGATGGCCGATGATATACAAATCGCCGATGGCATCGAGGATTTTGTGACGCACGAATTCATCAGGATAGCGTAAACCTTCGGGATTTAAGATATCCACATCGTCAATCACGATGGCATTGGTCAGGTTGCCGCCCAAGCCGAGATTGTGAGCGCGCATGAGTTCGACTTCCTCCATAAAGCCAAAGGTTCGGGCGCGGGCGATTTCATCCACATACGATTTACCGGCGAAATCGATTTCAAAAGTCGGGGTGCTGCGGTTAAACACGGGATGGTCGAATTCGATGGTTAACGCGACTTTAAAGCCGTCGTAAGGGCTGAAACGCACCCATTTGCCGGTTTCTTTCACTTCTACCGGTTTTAAAATGCGCAGGAAACGTTTTTGTGCTTTTTGATCAACAATTCCGGCATCTTGCAAAAGATAGATAAAAGGCAGGCTCGAGCCATCCATAATCGGAATTTCAGGCGCATTGAGTTCGATTAAGGTATTATCCACACCGTAGGCTGACAGCGCAGACATGATGTGTTCGATGGTACCGACGCGCACGCCGTTTTCAGTGACGACGGTGGAAGACAGGCGGGTATCGTTGATTAGGTAAGGCGTGAGTTTGATGATTTCGCCCTGTTCGCCGCTCAAATCAGTACGGCGGAACGAAATACCGCTGTTTTCCGGTGTAGGATGCAAAGTCAACGCAACACGTTCGCCCGAATGCAGGCCGACGCCGGTGACACTGATGGATTTGGCAAGCGTTCTTTGCAACATAATGGCTCTCCGATATTCAATATGCTGATAATACGATAAAAATGAATCAACCAGCCATCATTTTTAATAGTATTTACTTATGATTTCATTAAATCTCCCAGGCTGTCTGAAAATAACGGACAGCAGGCGGAGTAAAGATGCAGTTATCCACAGATTTGGAATACTGCCATTTGATTATCCATTTTTATGATGCTGAACCGGGTCAAGTTAAGTACAAAGGAGCATAAATAATATCATCTTGTTTTAAAATTGATTTATTTGATTATCCACAGTAAAATCAGAATATTATCCAAATCATCTTTTTATTTTAATAGGATTGAATTATTGTAATGTATCATCTTTTATGTTCTGTTTTGTCAATAAGATTTTCTTCAAACGGTCATATTTGATGGTTTCTTTATTTAAATCAAACACTTTTAAAGTAATGAAATGTAATCGTAGGTAGTAGTTTTATTTCACGGTACAATGAAACCATTAAAATTTTCCCTTTCTATGATAGGAGTACACATATATGAGCATTAAAGTTGCGATTAACGGTTTCGGCCGCATCGGTCGTTTGGCTTTGCGTCAGATTGTTAAAGCTGAAGGTATTGAAGTGGTGGCGGTCAACGATTTGACCCCTGCTGATATGTTGCTGCACCTGTTTAAATACGACAGTACCCAGGGCCGTTTTCAAGGGGCTGCCGAATTGAAAGGCGACACAATTGTGGTCAACAGCAAAGAAATCAAAGTATTTGCCAATCCGAATCCTGAAGAATTGCCTTGGGGTGAATTAGGAGTGGACGTGGTATTGGAATGTACCGGTTTCTTTACCAGCAATGAAAAATGCCAAGCACACATTCGTGCCGGTGCGCGTAAAGTAGTGATTTCTGCGCCGGGCGGCAATGACGTGAAAACCGTGGTATTCGGTGTGAACGAATCGGTATTGGACGGCAGCGAAACCGTAATTTCCGCTGCTTCCTGCACCACCAACTGCCTGGCGCCCATGGCTGCCGTGCTGCAAAAAGAATTCGGTGTGGTGGAGGGCCTGATGACTACCATTCACGCCTACACCGGCGACCAAAATACCTTGGACGCACCACACCGCAAAGGTGACAAACGCCGTGCCCGTGCCGCTGCCATCAATATCGTGCCGAACAGCACCGGTGCAGCCAAAGCCATCGGCTTGGTGATTCCGGAATTGAACGGCAAATTGGACGGTTCGGCCCAGCGTGTACCGGTAGCTACCGGCTCTCTGACCGAATTGGTTTCCGTATTGGAACGCAATGTGACCAAAGAAGAAATCAATACGGCAATGAAAGCGGCAGCCAGTGAATCTTACGGCTATACTGAAGATGAAATCGTATCGTCTGATGTGGTGGGTATTGAATTCGGTTCGTTGTTTGACGCAACCCAAACCCGTGTGATGACCGTCGGAGACAAACAATTGGTGAAAACCGTGGCTTGGTACGATAATGAAATGTCTTACACCTGCCAATTGGTACGCACTTTAGAATATTTTGCCACTAAAATTTAATTAGTTTAGATATTGAAAAAAGGCCGTCTGAAGGTTTAAAGATTCAAACTGCCCCCCCCCCAACCCTTGGGCAAGTTAAGAATGTTTCTCAAACAGCCTTTTCAAGCCGGGTTCTGCAGGCAACGGGGCTCAGCTTTTTTAAGTCCAGACTCAAGCGTTCATGATTGCAGTATGTAATCATTTATGATCGTTGCCGGCAGCGCACCGTCTTCATCGAAGCTTTCCGTTTTCAATGTGCCGGAAAAGCCCTATCGGCGCATTGCTCCGGCAATGATGGCTGTTTTACTAAATAACGGGCACAGAAACCGCCAAATGCCGTCATTCCCGTGTAAGCGGGAATCCGGTTCTGCCGGTACAGAAACCTGTAAAAAATTACTGGAAACCAACGTTCCGGATTCCCGTCTGCACAGGAATGACGGGTTTCAGGTTTCAGACGGCATGGGGGAATCCGTACTCATTTTTAAGTCAAACAGCTATATCTTTCCCAGCCGGTTCCGCCTGATAACCTCCCGTCCGATAAAGTACCCCCCCGGTCAGCGAGGCTGCCCCTTTGCCTTATCAGGCATTTGCACGAGCATTTTACCGTCCGGTCTGCGACCCGAAGAACAGGCCGCAATCCCGCGGTTGGACACAATATCGGCGGCAGGTACGGTTTGCCGTCCGTACATTCAAACCCGGCCACACCGGC
>NZ_PXYY01000055.1 GCF_003013245.1 Neisseria iguanae | reverse complement strand
GGAATTTAGGGGAATTTAGGGGAATTTAGGGGTTTGGGAAAAGGTTGGGTTATTTGGTAATCATAGTAACCTTTTATCCGTTGGGAAAGGTTTTGCGAAGGTCTCAGGCCGTCTGAAAAAATATTTTCAGACGGCCTTTTGGTTTCCCTTACCGCCGGTTTACGGCATAATAGACCCTTTACAAATATTAATATTTTCAGACGGCCCTGGCACCTGCTGCTGACTTCCAGGCCGTCTGAAACCATTTTTCCAGAAAGTTGACTATGTCTGCAAAACAACCGTCACTCTTAGGCGGAGCCATGATTATTGCCGGTACGATTATCGGTGCCGGCATGTTTGCCAACCCCACCGCCACATCGGGCATTTGGTTTGCCGGCTCGCTGCTGGTGCTGCTCTACACTTGGTTTTCCATGCTCTCCAGTGGCCTGATGATTTTAGAAGTGAACACGCATTATCCGCACGGCGCGAGCTTCGACACCATGGTGAAAGACTTGCTCGGCACAGGCTGGAATGTGGTTAACGGTCTGGCGGTGGCATTTGTGCTGTATCTGCTGACCTATGCTTATATTTTTGTCGGCGGCGACTTGACAGCTCAAGGCTTGGGCAGCCTGACAGGAAATGAAGTCGCCCTGCCTGTGGGGCAGTTGGTGTTTTTCGGCATATTGGCGTTTTGTGTGTGGGTATCCACCCGCTTGGTTGACCGCCTGACCACCGTTTTAATCGGCGGCATGGCCATCGCCTTTATCTGGGCAACCGGCGGCCTGATTTTGACGGTGAAACTGCCGATATTATTCGACACGCAAGCCACAGCACATACCGGCTATTGGATTTACGTGGCCGCAGCTTTGCCGGTGTGTTTAGCGTCGTTCGGCTTTCACGGCAATGTCTCAAGTTTATTAAAATACTTCAACGGCGATGCACCTAAAGTCGCCAGAGCCTTGAAAACCGGCACGCTGATTGCGCTGGCGATTTATGTGCTGTGGCAATTGGCGATTCAGGGCAACCTGCCGCGCAGTGAGTTTGCCCCCGTGATTGCGGCGGAAGGCCAAGTGTCGGTATTGATTGAAACATTATCCAAATTCGTTCCGACCGGCAGTATAGGTAAAATATTGTCATTCTTCGCCTACATGGCGATTGCCAGCTCGTTTTTGGGCGTGACATTGGGCTTGTTCGATTACATCGCCGACATTTTCAAATGGAAAGAATCCGCCGCCGACCGCGGTAAAACCGCCGCCGTGACCTTCCTGCCGCCGCTGATTTGCTGCCTGCTGTTCCCCACCGGCTTCATCACCGCCATCGGCTACGTCGGCTTGGCCGCAACAGTATGGACTGCTTTAATCCCTGCCATGTTACTCTACAAATCACGCCAAAAATTCGGCATCGGCAAAGGCTACCGCATCAGCGGCGGCGCGTGGCTGATGGTATGGGTATTCGCGTTCGGCCTCATCAACATCGCCGCGCAAATTTTGAGCCAAATAGGCATTGTCCCAGTATTTAAAGGTTGATCTGACATTTCGTTTGCGAAGTGGATTTCCGAGCAGAAAAGCCCTATACAAGGCAAGTACTCAAAGAGGGCGGTTTTACACGCGACACTGGTAACACCAGCCGGCACAGCAAAGTCGGACACCTTGCGGGTATTTCCAACGCAGTAGGCAGGTTTTATGCCGAAAACCACCGCATAATGAAATGTCAGGATGCCCTAGGCCGTCTGAAACACCGTCTTCGATTATTCAATACTTTTCATATTCAAAACAAAAACCTGAGTTACAAATACAAAACCCAGGTTTTTTATGCCGTCTGAAACAGCTTTTCGGACGGTTCCAACAAATCTTCCCCATGCCATCTGAAAACACGGATAATAAGCTTTTCCCAGATGATTTTATCCAGCAAACCATGTCCCACATTTTCCACACCGTCATCATCGGCGCCGGTGCCGCCGGTATGTTGGCTGCCGCACGCATCGGTCAGTCCGGACACCGTGTTGCGCTGATTGACCATGCCGCCAAAATCGGTGAAAAAATCCGCATTTCCGGCGGCGGCCGCTGCAATTTCACCAACCGCCACCTCGACGGCCATGACGGTTCGGCCTATTATGTGTCGCAGCAGCCGCGCTTTGTGCGCCATGCATTGGCGCAGTTTCATGCCGCCGATTTTATTGCCTTGGTGGAAAAACACGGCATTGCTTATCACGAAAAACACAAAGGCCAGCTTTTTTGCGACGGCAGCGCACAGGAAATCATCACCATGCTGCAAAATGAATGCGGGCAAGGCAACGTCTCTTGGCACACGGCTTGCACGGTAGGCGCCGTTGAACTGGTTCAGACGCTCCCTGCCCCTGGTTCACCGCGTTTCAAAATACACACCGGCCACGGCGGATTTCAGGCGCAAAACTTGATTGTCGCTACCGGCGGCTTGGCGGTTCCGGCGATTGGTGCTTCGCCGTTTGGTTATGAACTGGCCAAACAATTCGGCCACAGCATCGTACCGCCCGAAGCGGCGTTGGTGCCGCTGCGTTTCGAACATTGGGCGGAACACGGCTACGACCAACTTTCCGGTATCACCCTGCCGGTACGCATCAGTACAGGCAGCGGTAAGGCTCGTGTGTTATTCGATGAAGATTTGCTGTTCCGCCACAAAGGCTTGAGCGGCCCGGCGATTTTACAGATTTCCAGCTATTGGCACAGCGGCCAAACTCTCGCCATCGACCTCCTGCCCGGCACCGATCTTACCGCGGCATTGTGCGAAGGTAAAAACAGCCAAAAAATCCAGCTCAACACCGCCTTAAAATCGCTCTGCCCGCCTCTGCCCGAACGCCTGCTCGACACATGGCTTGCCCGCGCCGAGTCCGCCCCGTATGCCGCGCACAAATGGGCGGACATACCCAATACCGTATTGGCCCAACTCGGCCAAAGCCTGAACCAATGGACGCTCTTACCCAGCGGTTCAGACGGCCACAAAAAAGCCGAAGCCACACGCGGTGGTGTCAACGTAAAAGAAATCGATCCGAAAACCATGCAAAGCAAACTGCAGCCGGGCTTGTATTTCATCGGCGAAGTAATGGACATCACCGGCTGGCTCGGCGGCTATAATTTCCAATGGGCATGGTCGTCTGCCGTTTGCGCCGCCAAAGCCATCTTCCGTGACTCGGTGTAAGCGCAAACCACGTTCAGATGGCCTGAAAATCGAATACGCCCCCTATTTCATATTGCCGGTGCGAAGTGCAACGGATTACTGGTAAAATAGGCCGTCTGAAACCCTGTTCAGACGGCCTAAATAAACGAAAGCCTGCCATGTACGATCACTTTCAATTCCACACCGAAGAAGACTACCCCGCCGATTTGTCACCCGACCATGCCGCCACCCACATGGGCATGTATTTCCAATGGGCCGCCGGTCAAAGGCTGATAAATCCTGTGTGGCAGACCGCGCCGGAAACCGCAGCCGATTTCTCCTCCATGCTGGATGGCACATTCAGCGGTGCAGCATTTGTGCGCAACCCTCTGGGCAGCGCACTCACGCCCGAAGATTTTACCGAGCCGGGCCAACGCTTTACCAAGTTCTATTACGATGATGAAGACGAGGGGTACGGCGCATTTATGGAAGACTACATCACCACGCTCGACACGCCGCAACTGCCGAGCTTCTACCATGTTGCCGACACACCTGAAAACTACGCCCTGCTCGCACCCGTTTTTCAGACAGCCTTTGAGCGCTGGAAAAATTCTTTAAAATAATCTGACACGGCCATGTTGGAAAAGGCCGTCTGAAAGTCACACTATGCCCACCAACAACAAACTCATTATCCTCGACCGCGACGGCGTGATTAACCAAGACCGCGACGACTTTGTCAAATCCGTTGACGAATGGATTCCGATTGACGGCAGCATGGACGCGATTGCCTTTCTCACCGAAGCAGGCTACACCGTCACCGTGGCCACCAACCAATCAGGCATCGGCCGCAAATATTTCACCCTGCAAGACCTGACCGAAATGCATGCCAAAATGCACCGCCTGGCGGTACAAGCCGGCGGCGTGATTGACGGCATTTGGTTCTGCCCGCACTTAGCCGAGGACAATTGCAACTGCCGCAAACCCAAGCCCGGCATGATTCGGGATATTTTAGACCGCTTCCAAGCCCAAGCCGCCGACACCTGGCTGGTAGGCGACAGCTTGCGCGACTTACAGGCCATCGATGCCGTCGGCGGCAAACCGGCCTTGGTACTCACCGGCAAAGGCAAAAAAACCTTGCAGGAACAAGAAGAATTGCCGGAAAACACGCAAATTTTCGACAATCTGCTGGCTTTTGCGCAATACATCACGCAAGAAAAATTGAAACAAGACCAAGCTTAATGCCGTCCGAACCGAAAGCGTACATGACTTATGCTATTGATTAAAAATCTGATTTACTGGCTGATTTTATCCGTCAGCCTGATTGTATTATTTCCCTTTATGCTGCTGGCCGCGCCCATTCCCGGCGGCGCGCACAAAATGGCACAGGTTTGGGTGTCGGTTTTGAATTGGTCGCTGAAAAACATCATCGGCCTGAAATACCGCTTAATCGGCGCGGAAAACATCCCGTCCAAGCCGTCGATTATCTGCTCCAAACACCAAAGCGGCTGGGAAACCTTGGCCTTACAGGAAATCTTTCCGCCACAGGTTTATGTCGCCAAACGCGAGTTATTTAAAATACCGTTTTTCGGCTGGGGCTTGAAACTGGTGAAAACCATCGGCATCGACCGCAACAACCGCCGTGAAGCCAACGACCAATTAATGAGACAGGGTCTGGCGCGCAAAAACGAAGGCTACTGGATTTCCATTTTCCCCGAAGGCACGCGCCTGCCGCCCGGCACCCACGGCAAATACAAACTCGGTGGTGCGCGCATGGCAAAAATGTTTGCGATGGACATCGTCCCCGTCGCGCTCAACAGCGGCGAATTCTGGCCGAAAGATTCGTTTATGAAATATCCGGGCGAAATCACCGTGGTCATCGGCAAACCGATTAGGTACGACAGCGGCAGCGAAACCGAATTGATGGCCGAATGCGAATGCTGGATTGAAGCACGTCAGGCCGAAATCACCGGCCGGGGGCCGTTCGCACCGAAAAAGGCCGTCTGAAACATGCCGCGCTTTGCCCACACGCTTTCAGACGGCCTCGAAATCACCATCGATTTGAAACGCAGTGCCAAGAAAAACCTGATTCTGCGCCCCATCGACGGGCAAACGGTCAGCATCAATATTCCGCCGTTTCTCAGCGCCGCGCGTTTGCACAAATGGCTGTCGGAAAACGAGCAACTACTGTACCGGACCTTGGCCAGAACACCTTCTCACCCGCCATCAGACCATTCGGGAAAACCGGCATGGATTTGGTATCAAGGCGTTCAGACGACCTTAACCGACACACTGCAAGCCACCATTGCCGTCAGGCCGTCTGAAATCTGTTTGCCTGAAAACAGCTGGCCGCAACAGCAAACGCACTTGCGCCGTTTCCTACACGAACGTGCCACCGAATATCTGCTGCCGCGTTTGACGCAACATGCCGCCACCATGAATATGTTTCCTTCCGCAACCGCCTTGAGCAACGCCAAAACCTTTTGGGGCGTGTGCCGCCACCGCATCGGCATCCGCCTGAATTGGCGGCTGGTCGGCGCGCCCGAATTTGTTGCCGATTATGTGTGCATCCACGAACTCTGCCACCTGCCCCATCCCGATCACAGCGCGAAATTTTGGACGTTAGTCAAACGCCACACCCCGTACACCGAAGCAGCCAAAGCATGGCTGAAGGCGCACGGCAATGAGTTGTTTGTATTAGACTGAATCATATTGTACATTAGGGCGTATTCTCATTTTGTCTGCGTCGCAGATTGTCGGGCAGAAAACGCGTATCCGGGGCGATACCCAAAGAGGGCAGGTTAACCCTGACCGCATTGTTTATACAGACTGTTATCGCCGTTATGATGTGTTAGAGATGGGTGAATTTACCCATTTTCATATCAATCACGGTACACATTTTGCTGAAAGACAAAACCCTATTAACGGGATTAAGCATTTTTGGAATCAGGCAAAACGGCATTGACGCAAGTTGAACGGTATTGCCAAAGCGTATTTCGAGCTGTATTCGAAGGAATGTGAACGGCGTTTTGGCAACAGCGGGATAAAAGTTCAAATTTCTATTTTAAAACAATTATTAATTTAGGATTTGTCCTGGTTATCCAGGACAGCCCCTAAATTAATAATGACGACAAAAGCGGATGCCAGATTCTTGAATCCGACATTTGCTTGAAAAGCAAGAAAGCAATTGAAATTTAGGGTAAAGTCCGCCCTTGCGGGCAAAGGTCGGATACAGGGTATCCGACCTATCCTACGTCGTCATTTTTAAGTTAAGCAGCTATAGCCATATCTTTCAGACGGCCTGAAACCTGACGGACGTCTCCGAATCTCAATATGAAAGGATGATTATGCGTTTTTCCGTAAAACTTGCCGCCTTGTCTTTAGGCATTGTTGCCACCACCACCCAAGCCGCCGGGCCGCAGACCAGACCGCAAACGGTGGCGAAAGTCGATATTCCGCGCTACATGGGCACTTGGTACGAACAAGTCCGCCTGCCGATGCGCTTCCAAGACGATTGCGTGGCCGATGTGAAGGCTCAATATATGCTGACGGAAAAGCAAGTCGTCAAAATCACCAATTCCTGCCGTAAAAAAGACGGCAGCATCATGAGTGCCGATGCGGAAGTCAAAAAAGTCGGCCACAGCGGCAGCAAACTGCTCATTTCGTTTTTGCCCAAAGCATTAAATTGGGTGCCGGTCGCCCGCTCGTCTTACTGGATTCTGCGCTTGGACGAAAACTACCAAACCGCCTTGGTCGGCACACCCAACCGTAAATACATGTGGGTGTTGTCGCGCACGCCGAAGCTGGACGAAGCCACTTTGCAAAGCTACATCGAAACAGCCAAACAACAAGGCTATGATGTTTCCAAGCTGGTGCACAGCGTAAAATAAATCGTTGGTACCTCTTCGAAAAGGCCGTCTGAAACGTTCAGACGGCCTTTGGTTTTATTCACATATTATTTGTTGTCAGGATGCGATTCCATCGGGCTAGACAAAGGCAGTTCCGGCATGGTGCGTGCTTTTTCTGAAACAGAACCGGACAAAGTGTGCAAGAATGCCACGATGTTGTCGACATCTTCTTGCGGCAAATCTTTACCCAATTGCGTCTGCCCCATGATCTTCACGGCTTTACCCAGTTCCCAAATACTGCCGTTGTGAAAATAAGGATAAGTTTTGCCTACATTACGCAAGCCCGGTACGCGGAAGAAATATTCGTCAGCTGCATTTTTGGTCACATCGGCGCGGCCTTTGTCGCGGTTCGGATCTTCAATGAATTTCCAGAACGGGCCTTGTACCAAACCGAATTTTTGGAACGAGTTGCCGCCCAAATTCACGCCGGTGTGGCAGGCAATACAGCCATTATCCATAAACGAGCGTACGCCTTTACGTTCTTGTTCGTTCAAGGCATTGATGTTGCCTTTCAGATATTCATCCCATTTGGTCGGGGTCAGCAATGTGCGCTCGAAAGCGGCAATCGCGGTGGTGATGTTTTTAAAGCTGATGACGCCGTCTTGCGGGAAGGCAGTTTTAAATGCAGCTTGGTATTCCGGAATATTCACAATTTTAGCCACCACGGCTTCTTCACTGTCATTCGCCATTTCCACAGGGTTTAACAACGGACCGCCCGCTTGCTCTTCCACATCAGCCGCACGGCCGTCCCAGAATTGCATACCCAAAGTCGCTGCATTCAACACAGTCGGCGAGTTACGGCCGCCGAAGCTGCCTTTGTGGCCTTGGCTGGTCGGGATATTGTCCACACCGACAGAGGCCAAATTATGACAAGAGTTACAGCTCACGGTATTACCTTTAGACAAACGCGGCTCATACCACAATGATTGGCCAAGTTCTACCTGTTCAAGGGTGAAAGGACGCAGCTTCTGCATCTCTTCAGGCGTAGGCAGTGGTTTGAAAATACCTTGCGCGCGTTGCAGCAAATCCTTGTCTTCTTGCGATGCCCCGCTGTTATCATAAACAGCTTGCGAAGCTGGTGCCGCATCAGATTCAGAAGCTGGAACGGCTGCAGGCACCGAAGCCACCGGAGCGGCTGCTTGTTCGGCCGGTTTGCCGCCGCACGCGGCCAATGCCGCCAACACAGCAAAAGAAAGGGTGATTTTGCCGAAAGTCTGGTATTTCATGGCGTATTCCTTTATATATCCAAAGAGAAACCACTGCCCACTTGAAGCAGCCGAACCCTGTGGTTAGGTTTGATAATGATCCAACACGTGATTAATGCTATTTGTTATTGCTTTGATTATGTCTACAGTATAATCAGACTCGGCCAGCAGCTTTTTGCGGTAAATCAATTTTGATAACATCAAAGCCAAATCCAATACATCAGATAGCTGAAATTTTGTATTTATTTCTAAAAATCCCCCCTATTTGACGGCAAATCACGGCGGATCACTTGCACCCGAAGGCTGATTGTTTTAAAGTTAGACGCAAATCCTATTGTAGGAAGATTTCTATGAAAATTACTGTTATGGGTGCAGGCTCTTGGGGCACTGCACTGGCTGTCCACTTTGCCCAACATGGCAACGAAGTCGCTCTGTGGGCACGTAATGCCCAACACATCCAAGATCTGCAAAACGATCGTGAAAACAAACACAGCCTGCCGGGCTTCACATTTTCGGAAAACCTGACCGCGCATACCGACTTGTCCGATGCATTGAAAGATTCCGAATTGGTGTTAATCGTGACTTCCGTTGCCGGTTTGCGCAGCAGCGCAGAATTATTAAAAGCCAACGGCGCGGCAGACATTCCTGTTTTGGCTGCCTGCAAAGGATTCGAACAAGACACAGGCCTGCTGACCTTCCAAGTGCTGAAAGAAGTATTATCGGAGAACAAAACCGTCGGCGTTTTGTCCGGCCCGAGCTTCGCACAAGAATTGGCACAACAATTGCCTTGCGCCGTGGTTCTGGCTTCTGAAAACAAAGAATGGACTGAATCGTTGATTAAGCAGCTCAACAACCATGTGATGCGCTTATACGGCAGCACTGATGTGATTGGCGTAGCAGTGGGCGGAGCCGTTAAAAACGTCATGGCGATTGCCACCGGTCTTTCAGACGGCCTCGAATACGGCCTGAACGCACGTGCCGCCTTAGTCACCCGCGGCTTGGCCGAAATTACCCGTTTGGCCGTCGCCATGGGTGCGCAGCCGAAAACCATGATGGGCTTGGCCGGCATCGGCGACTTGATTCTGACCTGTACCGGCGCACTCTCGCGCAACCGCCGGGTCGGCTTGGGCTTGGCCGAAGGCAAAGAGCTATACCAAGTACTCAAAGAAATCGGACACGTTTCCGAAGGTGTCAGCACCATCGAAGAAGTGTTCAACACCGCCTGCAAATACCAAATCGACATGCCGATTACCCAAACCCTGCTACAATTGATCCGTCAGGAAATGACGCCGCAGCAAGTAGCCGACCGCTTGATGGGACGCAGCGCACGTTTCGAATAAAACGAAACCTTAAGGCCGTCTGAAACATTTCACACTTTTCAGACAGCCTTCCATTGACAGCCGCCAAGCATCTCACTATGCTTATCTCCACTGCTTTTTCTCACGAATGATTCCCCATGAACCAAGTCCTTAACCAACTGGAAATCAACGTTTACCGACTCACCCAAAAGTTTGAAACGCTGATTGGCGAAAACCGCCGTTTACACGAAGAAACCAACCGTCTCAAACTCGAGCAGGAACAACAAAAGCACGAACACGAAACCGCCATTGACGAATTAAGCGAAGCCTTGTTGGTGCAAGTGGGCAAATTGAAAAAAGATTTGCAGACCAAAATCGACAGCCTCACCGCCGAAAAAGACCAATATCGCAGCGCATTGGAACAAAGCACCGAAGAAATGCGTCGTCTGCTCGCCCGCCTGCCACAAGAAGAATCTTCACATTAAGGACAAAACATGAGCATCGAACAAGTCAATCTCGACATCATGAATGTCAATCTGACCATCAATACCCCAAGCGAAGAAAAAAACACCCTTATCCAAGCCGTTGAAATGCTGAATAAAAAAAGCGAAGCCATTAAAGAAAACGGCCGCATCATCGGCACTGACAAAATCGTTGTCATGGCTGCTTTAAATGTTGTACACGACCTACTGAAGGTTAGCCTCAAAGATGATTTGGCAATTGGCGAATTTCAACGTAAAATAAAAAATATGAGCGATGCTTGCGAAAAAGCATTGTCCCGATTAGAACACAACAATTGATTTTCTTTTCCCTGCAGTGTACGCGAAGGCATATATTCCTTTGAACCAATAAGTTCGCTTCAGGTTACCGGGAGCAGTAGTAGGCGTGATCGTCTTTTGCAGATGAACCCGAAACTACCCGAGGTGGCCGCCTTGTCAGACAAGGTTCAAGCGGATTCAGCCGAAACGGCATGTGCGGGGATTCCCCATATTAAGTTAAGCCGTATTCCTCGCAATATCGCTTCTTTTGTTCCATTCAATCGCGTAAAAACAACAAATTTTCATCAAAAAACTTAGGGGCTGACGTAGATTAGCCCCAAACACCACACCATTTCCGCAGCATTTCAAGCTGCCCGGACGGTGCGCCAAAGTCAAAGCGGAACCCGCATCCTTTCAAGGACAGCAGGAAAGGTTTACAGCCAACCCCATTGTATTTGCGCAAGACGCACTTCGCCCGGTTCCAACAATTTCCAATGCCGCCGATAGGGTTTTGACAGTCTGCAAAAAACCGTGAACGGTTGATGCGCTGATGCGCGAACCTGCCCGCATCAAGCACGCCACAGCCCCTGTCACTACCGGTATAAACAATGCTGTCAGGTGTTGTTTGCTGTTTGATAACCGGAAATAACGTATCCTTCCCGTTATCCCCCGCAACGGCGGTACCAACCTTTCCCTGCCGCTTTAAGGTGCCGGATACCGCCGCTTTTCCTGCTGCCGCGCGTCCGCGTTTATCCTTACGCCGACCGCCGAAATAACCCCCGTCCGGCCCGGTAGGGCCTCTGAAAACCCGCCGGCTTCCTGCGCCAAATGACAGGCTGTCACCCGGCGGGTTTTGCGGTAGGACAACATAGCCCAACCGGGTTGGATACCCAGAATATCAGCGGCTGCACGGTCGGTGGCTTACGGTACGAAAAACCGGAGAAGTTTTCTTTGGGCATTCTTTGTTAATTTGCAATTGGTTATCTTTATTTTTGCAGTCTGGCACGACTGCTAATCTGCTTCAGCCTCAAAACTTTTATTGTCGTTTTAATTGCTATTTTATTAAAACAATTACTTTCAGACGATCTCAATAAGATTGACAAAAAACTTTACTGACTTTAAAATCTGTAACTTTCTATATCTATCTGGATTTCCACTATGAAAACCTTTTCAGCGAAACCGCATGAGGTGAAGCGCGAGTGGTTCGTCATTGACGCTCAAGACAAAGTTTTGGGTCGCATTGCTGCCGAAGTCGCACACCGTCTGCGTGGCAAACACAAACCTGAATACACCCCTCACGTTGATACCGGTGACTACATCATCGTGATCAATGCAGAGAAATTGCGCGTGACAGGTGCCAAATGCGAAGACAAAAAATACTACCGTCACTCAGGCTTCCCAGGCGGTATCTATGAGCGTTCCTTCCGCCAAATGCAAGAGCAATTCCCGGGCCGTGCTTTGGAACAAGCCGTAAAAGGCATGTTGCCAAAAGGTCCTTTGGGTTACGCCATGATAAAAAAACTGAAAGTGTATGCCGGCAAAGAGCACGGCCATGCCGCACAACAACCTAAAGTTTTAGAATTGAAATAAGGACACGACATGAACGGTAAATACTACTACGGCACAGGCCGCCGCAAAAGTTCAGTGGCTCGTGTATTCCTGACCAAAGGTAACGGTCGAATCACCGTTAACGGTCGCCCCGTTGACGAGTTTTTCGCCCGCGAAACTAGCCGCATGGTGGTTCGCCAGCCATTGGTTCTGACTGAAAACGCAGAATCATTTGACATCAAAGTAAATGTTATCGGTGGTGGCGAAACCGGCCAATCCGGTGCCATCCGCCACGGCATTACCCGCGCTTTGATTGACTTCGATGCCGCCTTGAAACCCGCCCTGTCTGCTGCCGGTCTCGTTACCCGCGATGCCCGCGAAGTGGAACGTAAAAAACCGGGTTTGCGTAAAGCACGTCGCGCAAAACAATTCTCAAAACGCTAATTCGTTTTCAGATTTTATCTCAAAAAAGCCTGCCATATTTGTCGGGCTTTTTTATTATTGCCTGCCCCAACCGAGTACCCGAAACTTCAAACGGCATATCGGCTAAGAAACCATCTTATCAGAGGAAACAGAATTTCTTTTTTCAAAATATCTTAATTTTTTGAAAAAATATGCAATAAAAAAGACTTAATCCTCCTGCCTCGGTATGATGAAACTATCCGCACTACTTCAATATCAGGCAGGAAACATATAAATTATATAAATGATGAAAGGAAAATTATGGGCTGGTTAGGCACAATTCTTGTAGGTTTTATCGTCGGCGTCTTAGCAAAGATATTGCATCCGGGTAACGATAAACTGGGCTTCATCATGACCACTATTTTGGGTATTGCCGGTGCCACACTGGCCAGAGTAGTCGGTGAAACCTTAGGCTGGTATCAAGTTGGCGAAGGCGCAGGCTGGATTGCCTCCACTATCTTTGCGATTATCATTTTGGCTGTTTACACACGTATCGTAAAAAAAGGCTGATTATTAAAAAACAGGCTGTTTACGGCCTGTTTTTCTTGTAGTAAAGCTCATCCATCCATATGCAACGTACCTTATCATTATCTTACCTCAAATCTTTTTTACAAGCCGCATTGTTTTTTGCGGTTCTCTCTGTTGCTATTGATTGGTGGCGCAAACCGAACCAGCCTGTTTCTTTCTCCGATCAAACCCTCATCACCCTGCATCAAAACAGCATCTCGCTCCGTCACCTAAGCCAAAACCGCATCATCATAGTGTATTTTTGGGGAACATGGTGTAGCATTTGCAAATACACTTCCCCCACCATAGAAAAACTCCATCAAAATCATATTCCAATCATCAGCATTGCCGTAAAATCCGGCAACAACGCCGCTTTAAAGCACTATCTCAGCCACAATGGGCTTTCTTTTCCGACCGTCAACGATTCAGACGGTCTGATTTCACATCAATGGAACATCAGCGTTACCCCGACCATTGTTTTAATGAAAAACGGCCAAATGCTCCATTCCACCACCGGCATCAGCAGCTATTGGGGCTTACGCCTGCGCATGCTCATCAGCGATCTCATCTATTGACATTTACACCCAACAACCAATTATTTTAAACATAAAACAGATTCGTAAAGATTCACCGGTATTATGTGTCGATTATTGGTGTTTTTAAAATAAACCAATTATCTTAACATTAATACTTGATGATTCTATTGAGATTATTTCTAAAATAGAATAATATAGGTTTATAAAACAACTCAAAAATCTTATTATTATCATCAAAACAAACAATATTGCATTCAATCAAAGCTAAAGCAGCGTACCGTTTGTTTCAAATATAAATTTTGCACAACGGTGCTCCATAGTCTTGGGCGCAAGGTTTTTATCATTCTGCAATGCTTCCATGATTGAATCTTAATTACAACGGAGAACTTCTCATGCCTAACCAATCCAAACACGCATCCATCAATATTGCCCTGATTCAAGCGCGAGAAGCTTTGATGACGCAATTTCGTCCGATTCTGAACCAAGCCAACGTTACCGACCAGCAATGGCGCATTATCCGTTTACTGGCCGAAAACGGCACATTAGACTTCCAAGATTTGGCCAATAAAGCCTGTATTCTGCGCCCCAGTCTGACCGGTATTCTTACCCGTTTGGAAAAATCCGGCTTGGCCGTTCGTCTCAAACCTTCCAACGACCAACGTCGTGTGTATCTGAAGCTGACCAAAGAAGGCGAAAAGCTTTATCAGACCATTGGTGCACAAGTTGACGACCGCTACGATGCCATTGAAGCCATTTTCACCAAAGAAAAATTGGACGAGCTTCAAAAACTATTGGCCGAGCTATCTGCAATCGAACAGGCTTTAAAATAAAAAGTTATCACCGAATGACTGATTCTATACACACACTTAAGCAACTGTTTCGTGATGCCATGGCTTCCGCTGCAGCAGGTGTCCATGTCATTACAACAGATGGTGCGGCCGGACGTTACGGCATTACTATGACGGCCGTAACTTCGGTAACGGATGAGCCACCTACCATTATGCTATGCATCAACCGTGAAGCCGCCATTGTCCCTATTTTACTGAAAAACTGCGATTTATGTATCAACACGCTTTCAGACGGCCAGCAAGACATTGCCGAACATTTCGCCGGCATGACCAATCTTTCGCCGGAAGAACGTTTTGAGTACCATATCTGGCATCGCGGCCAAACCGGCCAACTCGAAGTAGAAGGCGCATTGGCTCATTTACATGGCTGCGTCATTGAGAAACACGAAATCGGTACGCACTATATTTTTTATGTTCATCTCAATGAAATAAAAGTAGCCGACACCACCTTACCCGCTTTATTGTATTTCCGTAGACAATTCAAATACCTAGCATAGAAAAAGGCCGTCTTAAACACTGTTTCAGACGGCTTTTTGCCCAATTGATCAAATTAAGCATCGATATTTTGCGCAATCAAGGCATTGTTTTCGATAAACGCGCGACGTGGTTCGACTTCATCACCCATCAGAGTCACGAACACTTCATCAGCGGCAATAGCATCTTCAATACGCACTTTCAGCAAACGGCGCACGTTCGGATCCATGGTTGTTTCCCACAATTGCTCAGGATTCATCTCACCTAAACCTTTGTATCGCTGGATACTCATGCCTTTTTGCGCGGCAGTCATCAAGATATCTACGGCTTCTTCAAAGCTGGTAACCGGCTGCTCATCATCACCTTTCACTAAAACGGCTTCTTTACCGACCAAGCCGTCCAACAAAGCAGCGGTTTGCATGATGGTTTGATATGGCTTGCTGTTTAGGAATTTCGGCTCAATATAGCTGATGGCAACATTGCCGTGCAACTGACGGGTAATCTTAATGAAATGGCTGCCTTCTTGGTGTCCTCCGATGCGTTGCAACGCAATTTCCTGATCGTTGAGCAGGCTGCTCAGTTCGGCAATCGCTTTGTCGGTGCTTTCTGTTGTCGATAAATCGACCGGTTGCGCATGCAGCATGGCATTGAGCACCAAGCTGTCAATCACGCGGCTTTCCTGCCCAATCACGGTTTTGGCTAATAAGAATTGCTTAGCAATTTGCGCCAATTCTTCGCCTTCGATGGTGCGGCCGTCTGAAACCAGTTTGGCTTTATCAACCGCCAAGCCCAACAACCATTGTTCTTTTTCAAATTCGTCTTTCAGATAACGCTCTTGCTTGCCGTATTTGGCTTTGTACAAAGGCGGCTGGGCAATGTAGATGTAGCCTCGCTCGACCAATTCAGGCATTTGGCGGTAGAAGAAGGTCAGCAACAGCGTGCGGATGTGCGCGCCATCGACGTCGGCATCGGTCATGATGATGATGCGGTGGTAGCGCAGTTTTTCAGGATTAAATTCTTCTTTACCGATGCCGGCACCTAATGCGGTAATCAAGGTAGCCACTTCTTGGCTGGCCAGCATTTTTTCAAAACGCGCTTTTTCCACGTTGAGAATCTTGCCTTTCAACGGCAAAATCGCTTGAAATTTGCGGTCACGGCCTTGCTTGGCCGATCCACCGGCAGAATCACCCTCGACCAAGTACAATTCTGACAAGGCCGGATCTTTTTCCTGACAGTCGGCCAGTTTACCCGGCAAGCCCAAACCATCCATTACACCTTTGCGACGGGTAATTTCACGGGCTTTACGCGCGGCTTCGCGGGCACGGGCAGCATCGACGATTTTGCCGGTAATGATTTTGGCTTCGTTCGGGTTTTCTTCCAAAAATTCGGTCAGGGCTTGATTGATGATTTCGTTTACCACCGGGCCAATTTCGCTCGACACCAGTTTGTCTTTGGTTTGCGATGAAAATTTCGGATCAGGCAATTTCACCGACAACACGCAAGTCAAGCCTTCGCGCATATCGTCGCCGGCAGTTTCGACTTTGGCCTTCTTCGCTACTTCATTGGCTTCGATATAGGCATTCAAGGTACGCGTCATCACGCCGCGCAAAGCCGCCAAGTGGGTACCGCCGTCGCGCTGCGGGATATTGTTGGTAAAGCATTGTACTGATTCTTGATAGCTGTCATTCCACTGCATGGCACATTCCACGCTCATGCCGTCTTTTTCGCCGACGGCATAGAAGATTTTTTCGTGCAACGGCGTTTTTTTACGGTTCATGTATTGCACGAAACCAGCCACGCCGCCACTTAGGGCAAAGCTTTCATGTTTGCCGTCGCGCTCATCGGTCAATTCGATGTCGACACCGTTATTCAGGAACGACAATTCTCGGATACGTTTGGCCAAGATGTCAAAGCTGTATTCCACATTGCCGAATGTCTCTTCGCTGGCACGGAAGCGCACCACTGTGCCTTTTTTGTCGGACGAGCCGAGCTCGGCCAAGGGTTTTTCCGCCACGCCGTTCACGAATTTAACAAAATGCTCTTTGCTGTCGCGGAAGATGGTCAGTGCCACCCAATCAGACAAAGCATTCACTACCGACACACCCACGCCGTGCAGGCCGCCGGAAATTTTGTAGCTGTTGTTGTCAAACTTACCACCCGCGTGCAACACAGTCATAATCACCTCGGCAGCCGAGCGGCCTTCTTTCGGGTGGATACCGGTCGGCATGCCGCGGCCGTTGTCGGATACGCTGACAGAATTATCAGCGTGTATAGTGACGGTAATTTTGTCGCAATGACCGGCCAAGGCTTCGTCAATCGCATTGTCAAGCACTTCAAATACCATATGGTGCAGGCCGCTGCCGTCCTGCGTATCGCCGATATACATGCCCGGGCGTTTGCGCACTGCTTCCAAGCCTTCTAAGACTTGAATACTGTCTGCGCCGTATTCTTCGTGTTTTTGGTCGGTCATAATCTTTATCTTTTGGAACTGAATAAAAAAACAGGCCGTCCGAATGCTTTTTTGAGCGTTTGCTCCCGTGGCGCGAACCAATATCGGCCAACAGCACAACCAAACGGCAAATAACGGGTTATTATACCTGATTTTGCTGGACATTTCAGCCTTTACGTATGCAATCACATGAAGCAAATCATGGCATAATGCCCGTATGAACCCACTTATCGCCATCTCCGCCAATATCAAAGACCCGCGGCAGCACGGCAAAATCAAACATAATCTTTCCGAAAGGCCGGCCGTAGCCGCCATACTAAGCAGTGCAAACAATTGCGCCGAAATCGAAAAGTATGGGGCGGATACAAACCCGAAT
>NZ_PXYY01000054.1 GCF_003013245.1 Neisseria iguanae | reverse complement strand
AATATGGTTTTGACGGCATCCGGAACGATTTCCGGATAGAATTTGCCATCACGTTTTAAGATCCTGAAAACAATGGTTTTACCGGCGGTACCAGGTTCCCGTTTTCCCTGAATCCGTTTGGCGCCAAGGTATCGCTATTCAGCTTAATTTTAATTACAATCACAATATGACCTGCCCATCAGATAAGCGTCGGCCTGCATTACAAAAAGTCGGAGAAGGAATTTCAGCTCGTCAGATTGCACAGGAGCACGGTATTGCCTTTTTAACCATTCCGCGTTGAAAAAGGCAACCAGCCCCTAAAGGCTATCTGGAAAATAGAAAAATCTTGAAAATTCATTTAGATAAATGACATACAGATGCCAAAATCCATCCCGATACCTATCTTAGAGAAAGGACATAACATTTTGGTTGTACCCTAAGTTTCTATTTATCGGGCATCCAAGCGTTTGAATGTCAGCAGGAAAAAACGCTGAGACACCCGAAAAGCCATCCTGAGTGCAGACGGCACTTTATCTGTCTACGGTAACACGACCAAAAGCGACAGACACAATACAAGTCAGCCTTAAACTGCGATTTTAAAGCCCGGTAAGACGCTGGGAGTTTTCAGTAAAAGCATGGGCGGATTGCAAAATAGTGATTATGGGCGTCACTTTATAGAAGCCGTCTGAAAAAGGGAAAGAATGGTTTGTTTATTGCAAAGATGATTTTGTTATGCTGATTAAAAGAATCATGATAACACGGGCAGGTCAGATTCTTGAATCCGACACTTGCTTAAAAAGCAAGGAAACCTTTTCAATTCAAGATAAAGTTTGCTATTACGGGCAAGATGTCGGGTCGGGGTATCTGATCTATCCCGTCAGCTATATATGCCGGCAGGGATTAGGTGTGGAATAGATATTTAACACAAAGGCCGTCTGAAAAAGATTTTTCAGATGGCCTTTTAAATTTTGGATGATTTTATCCGGAAAATTGTCGGTTAAATTCAATAAATTCTGTTTTCTTAGCTTTGGCTTTTCCTGAATCAATCGCTTCACACGCAGCCGCTGCGCCTGCGGCCAAAGAATCGGCCACATTGCCCGCATACAAAGCGGCAGCGGCATTGAGTACCACAATGTCGCGTGCGGTACTGTGTTCGCCGTTTAGAACGGCATCCATTTTCGCCAGAGATTCTTGGCTGTTTTCGACGCGGATGTCGTCAAGATTGCGCCGGATTTCCATGCCGAAATCTTGCGGATTGATGTCGTATTCACGGATAGTACCGTTTTTTAGTTCTGCCACCCGGGTGTTGCCGGTGAGCGTGATTTCGTCCAAACCGCCCTCACCGCACACTACCAGCACATGTTTCGAGCCCAATTGCTGTAACACGCGCGAGAGAATACCGCATAAATCGATGTGGAACACGCCCAAGAGCTGGTTGGGCGCGCCTGCCGGATTGGTTAACGGGCCCAAGATATTGAAAATGCTGCGGAAACCGAGCGAACGGCGTACAGGCGCGACATGACGCATGGCGCTATGGTAGTTTTGTGCAAACATAAAGCCTATGCCGGTTTGGGCTATGCTTTGGGCAACCTGTTCGGGCGTAACATTCAAAACTGTACCCATTTGTTCCATAACATCAGCCGCGCCGCTGGAAGAAGATACCGATCGGCCACCGTGTTTGGCAACTTTTGCACCTGCTGCCGCGGCGACAAACATGGCAGTGGTCGAAATATTGAATGTTTTCGCACCATCACCGCCCGTACCGACGATATCAACCAGATTATCAGCATCGCCTACCGGCACTTTGGTTGAAAATTCACGCATAACCGCCGCCGCCGCCGTGATTTCGGAAACGGTTTCCACTTTAATGCGCAAGCCGGTCATAATCGCCGCGATTTGCTCCGGAGGCACTTGACCACTCATGATTTGGCGCATCAAATCACTCATTTCATCGTAAAAAAGCTCGTTGTTGCCGATTAAACGTTCAATTGCCTGTTGTGGCGTAATCATGCGGTTTCCTTTAGTAATGGGTGGGATGTTGCGCGGCTTATTCTGGTTCTGGCGTATTTCCGGGGCCAGTAGGGACACCTGCAAGCCAAGCGCAAAACATGACGGCGGATATGCAAAACCACAGCCAAATATAAGCCAGCGCGGAAGCAAAATCTGAAGGCGGCAGCCAAAAAGTGTGTGCTTCCATATAGTGTGTGATGATTTTAAACAGCCATGCGCCAATCACGATGGCTAAGAAAACCGCTGTGGCGCAAAAACTGATAATATATCCGCCACGTTTGTCGCGGTAAACCTGTTTGGCAACGCATATGGCAACAGTCAGCAAAATCAGGGGCAGGCAAGTCAGCGTGGCGTAGAGCAGTATTTCAAAAAGATGGGCAGACGTGCTCAATGGCGACAAATGATAACCGTTTTGCTGCTCGGCCCACCTGAGCATCTGCCAGTTGGCTTCAATGACGAGCAATGATACGCCGAAACCGCCGATGAGTGAATAAAAAAGCACTTGGCGGCCGGGATAGGGGTAGTTGGTCATGATGCGGCAATATCCTTATGTCTCTCCATAAATTAAATTATGGGATTTGCCGGTAGCGGAAATGGATAAGTGTCCGCAGGGCCCGTATGGTCGGAAAATAGGGCGAAATTTCAATCCGACAGCCGGCCTAAGGCAAATTTGAAATTTACGGTGGTTTGTGAATAGATAAAGTTGCTTGCTGAGTACGAGTAAAAACATTGCCGAATATGTTGTACTGAAAAGTATTTTCCAGCCTCACGGGAAATGCATTATGAGGCCGTCTGAAATATATCTTTTGGGCAGAATAGGTTCGGACGGCATTTGTTATATGAAACTTCAGACTGCTGTTATGCCGGTTAGTTCATTGAAATTGAATTTTTTGCATCAGTTGGCACAGCTGCGAAAATCTTTAAATTCTTCCAGAAAATTGCGCAGCATGTCATGGCCGTGTTCGGTCAGCAATGCTTCGGGGTGAAATTGCACACCTTCTATGGCGTAGTCTTTGTGGCGCACCCCCATGATTTCCTGATCATCTGTCCATGCGGTGACTTCAAGACAACGGGGCAGGGCGTGGCGGTCGATGACCAAACTGTGATAACGCGTGCAGGTGACAGGATCAGGCAGGCCTTTAAACATGCCTTGATTGGTATGGCGTACAGGAGAAACTTTGCCGTGCATTAAGGTTTGTGCACGCACGATATTGCCACCGAACGCTTCGCCTATGGTTTGATGGCCGAGACACACGCCCATAATCGGCAGTTTGTCCGCAAAATGACGCATGGTGGCAACGGAAATGCCGGCTTCTTTGGGTGAACAAGGGCCTGGGCCGACAATCAGATATTGCGGATTGAGCACGGTGATTTCGTCTAAAGTAATGTCGTCGTTGCGACGCACAACGACTTCTTGGCCGAGTTCGGCAAAATATTGGACGATGTTATAGGTGAAACTGTCATAGTTATCGATAAAGAGCAGCATTTTTAACCTTATATTTTTTATATATTTATCTTATTTCAGACGGTTTAATTTTTCACAATTTCGAGGTTATCGGGATCGTTGATGAACAGCCACATTTTTTCATCGGTGGTAAACACGCCGTTGCGGATCAGATAGTGCAAATCGTGTCTCACTTGGGCATCAGCTTTACGGACAACCACGCGTATATTGTTGCGATATGCGGCCATTTCGAGAATTTTGGCCGCAAATTTCGGCTGGTGCAAACGGGCATGGGCGAGCGGATTGCGGCGGATGTATTCATTTAATTTTCGGGCACTACTTTTGAAATCAGTGTGCAACGGGTCAATGAATACGATATGAAACGGCATCCGGCTGAGGTAATCATGTTCGATATCCATCATCTGTGCCTTTTCTGTTAAATCGTGACTGATGTTAATCTTATCAGCAATTCAGGCTGTCTGAAAGGATTTTTGCGCCAGAAAAATGCCTGCAAATCTTTCAGACGGCCTGCCGGTAGCAGCACTTTGCCGTTTAAGGCAATTTAGGTTTCACCTTGACGCTCAAAGGCAGATGATCGGAGAGTCTTTGCCAGTTGCGGCTGTTGTGGATTTGGGTATCCATGATTTCCAAATTACGCGTATAGACGCGGTCAAGACTCAACAGCGGCATGCGGGAAGGGAAGGTTTTGGGACGTTTGCCTTTGCTGTCGAGAAACACTTCGTCTAAGTTGAGCGCTTTGCCTAGAGAAATGGCTGATTTGTAACGCCAATCGTTAAAATCACCAGCGATGATCAACGGGTTCTGCGTGTCAATCTGCTGGCTGACGTATTCAAAAATGGCCTGATATTGTTTGGCGCGGTCGGGTTCGCGCAGATTTAAGTGAGCGCACAAACATACCAAAGGCACCTCCCATCCTTCAGGCAGCACTTCGCAATGCAACAGGCCGCGTTGTTCGTGTTTATTGACCGTGATATCCAGATTGTTGCGGGTTTCAATCGGCAGGTGGCTGAGGATGGCATTGCCGTGATGGCGTTGCGGATAGGTGGCGTTTTTGCCGTAGCTTCGGTTGAACGAAAGATATTCGCCCAACACATCATAATGCGGTTCGTTTGGATATTCGAGAATTTTGTTGCTGCGGTTGACATGCATTCCTTGTACTTCCTGCAGAAACAATACATCCGATTTGAGTGATTGCAAAGCGTCGCCCATGCTGTCGAGCTGGTATTTGCGGTTCAGCGCCGACATGCCTTTGTGCATATTGTAGGATGTAATGGTAACGGGACGGGGGGACATTGCATGGCCTAGCTGTGTATTTCGTTATGGTCGGTTCATGAGCTGATTTTTATTCGAGTTTTTATTCGAGCCGGCTATTTTGACTGGTTACAGTATAGCATTATTGAGACAGCGTTTTTTTTGAGCGATGTAAAAAATTATCAGCTTTGGCAAGCCGCAGTAAGCGTCAGGCCGTTTGAAATCCTGGTTTCAGACGGCCTGTAAATCTGTTTGTTTAATTATCTTTCAAAAAGGCATTCACGCCGCTGTCGCAACGGATTTGCCGTGTTTCCAAAGTGTGCTGCAAGAGTGTATCGTTTTGCGGCAGCGCATTACGTCCGGCTTCGTGATGCCATAAATGATAAGCGATACCGGCGAATTTGAGGTTGTGCCTTTTCATGCCGTTATGGAAGCAACGGGCGACAAATTCGCTGTCTTCACGCCCCCAGCCGACAAACCAATTGTTAAAACCGTTAACCGCCAGTGCGTCATCGCGGAAAAAACCCATGTTGCAGGTTTTGATACCGCGGTGGTTTCGGTTGCCGCTTTGGCCGGCCAAAGCGGATAAGCAACGGCAGCGCAAGGCGGAAAGGCGCTTTTCTATGCCTGGGTCAAATAGGGAAATATCGGGCAATTGATCAGATGCCAAAATCTCCTGCGTGCGTGCTTCACTTAAAATCACGCGCGAGCCTTGTACTAAGCGGCCTTTAAGTGCGAGTTTCAAATGATCATTGATAAATGCAGCATCCAGCAGCATATCACCGTCAATCAACACAATATAATCGCCCTTGGCGATTGCCAACGCGCGGTTGCGTGATTCGGCGGCGCGAAAGCCGTCGTCAGGCCGCCAAGAATGTTTCACCGGCACAGGGCTGTGTCGGTTGACATATTGAATCACGTCTGCTGTTTCGCGCGTCGAACCGTCATCTGCTACGATAATTTCATCAGGCAGGCGTGTTTGCGACAAGGCCGATTGCAACACAAATGCCAGTGCATCGGGGCGGTTGTAGGTGGTAATGATGAGCGAGACTTTCAGATTCTGATTGCGTTCATGCAGTTTCACATATTTATAGTAAGAGCCTTGCGCATTGGCAACCGAAATCGTGAGGCCGTCTGAACCATAGGCAAAACCGCCTTTCAGAAAATAATTTTTGATAAACGACACGCCGCCGTGCAACAAAGCTTTGGCTGGGGAAGTTTTCTTTTTGAAGCGGTTTTCGTCGGCATACAGCGAAGAATATTGCTGCATTTTCTGAATCAGACCTTCGGCGTTTTCAAAGGAATAATGTTTCAGACGGCCTGATAAAGAATAGCTTTGCGCATCTTTCGGTATGACGAGCGATTCATGTACTCGGCGGTCGGAAAAGCAGGTAAAACGGCGGTGGTAAAGGCGCGGGAGAATATCCGGATACCAGCCGCAACCTTTAATCAAACGGCTGTTGTAATGGTTCAGGCGCGACACGGTATAAATACTTTGCGGGTCGTTTTCTGCCACAGCAGCGCGAATGCTGTCAATCAATTCCTCATCCGGCACTTCGTCGCTGTCAATGCTGAAAATCCAGTCGTTTTGCGCCAAACGTGCGGCCATGTTTTTCATGGGGCCGAAACCGATAAAATCGTGTTTGAAATAGCTGACGTTTTTAAATTGCGCGGCAATCTCGAATGTGCGGTCGGTCGAGCCGTTGTCGAGCAGCAAAACTTCATCAAAACCGCCCAATGCGGCCAACACTTCCGCCAAATAGCGTTCAGAATTTTTTACCAACATGGTGGCAGTTGCCGGAATTCTTGTGTTCATCATGGTCAGGCCGTCTGAAAAATATCTTAACTTAAACGGCTGTATTTTACCCGATATATCGCTACAATACGTATTTCATTTTTCAGACGGCCTGTTTTGACTATGCGATTGCTGTTGGCACCGATGCAAGGATTATGCGATGACGTGATGCGCGATTTATTGACACGCATCGGTGGTTATGACGAATGCGTCAGCGAATTTGTGCGCATCACCCATACCGTGCATTCGCGCGCCACATGGTTGAAATATATGCCTGAAATCGTGAACGGCAACCGAACCTTTGCCGGCACGCCTTGCACAGTGCAGCTTTTGGGCAGCGATGCCGGGCGTATGGCGGTGAACGCATTGGAAGCGGTGCGTTTCGGTGCCGGTAAAATCGATTTAAACTTCGGCTGTCCTGCGCCGACTGTCAACAAACACAAAGGCGGCGCGGTATTGCTGAAAGAGCCGGAACTGATTCACCAGATTGTCAAAACCTTGCGCATACGTTTGCCCGAGTATATCCCGCTCACCGGCAAAATGCGTTTGGGTTTTGAAAACACAGATTTAGCTTTAGCGTGTGCGGCGGCGATTGCCGAAGGCGGCGCATCTGGCTTGACCGTTCATGCGCGCACTAAAGTTGAAGGTTACGAACCGCCGGCGCACTGGGATTGGGTGCGCAAAATCCGCGATGCTGTGCCGATTCCGGTCACGGCCAACGGTGATGTGTTCACGCTGGAAGATTATTTGGCGATCAAAGAAGTCAGCGGTTGCAACAGCGTGATGCTGGGGCGCGGCGCGGTTATCCGACCGGATTTGGCGCGGCAAATCAAACAATATGAACGTGGCGAAGAGGTTAAGGAAACCGATTTCGCCGAAATTGCCGGCTGGATTAATCTTTTTTTTGATTTGTGTGCCGCAAAAGAAGCGCACAACAAATACCCCGTAGCACGTTTGAAACAATGGCTCGGCATGATGAAAAAAGAATTTCCGCAAGCACAAGAATTATTTGAGCGCGTACGCACGGCGAAAGAAGCTGATGAAGTGAAAAAGGTGTTACAAGCTTTCGAAAAAGAACAGGAAAAGAATTAAGGCAGAGGCTTCGTGGCCGTCTGAAAAAACGACATGCCGTCTGAACAGAAGAAGGTTCAGACGGCATGTTTCATGTATAGTGTATAGTGAAATGACTAAAAAACCGATACAGCATCGGCCCGCCTCAGCTCAAAGAACACGATTTGATAAACCACTGAATCAGTAACAGAACCTGTTCCATACTATCCGTACTGTCTCAGCAGGCCGCCTTGTCCCTATCTTTTATTGATTCCATTACATCTTTAAGAAGCCAATACACGCGGGAAGAAAACTTCGTTTTCCAAATGAATATGGTCAGTTAAATCATTGACCATTTCTTCCGCCAAGCGGTACAAACGCGTCCAACTGCTGCAGGCTTCTGCCGGAATTTCAAAATTATTCGTCAATTTACGCAGGCGTCCAATCGCTTTATCATGTTCTTCATGCTCATGCATCATCACGCTGACCGGCATTGCTGCACCATGGCCAATGCCTTGGTTTATCATTGGAAACAGCATACGCTCTTCCTTCATCATGTGGCTCAACAGCTCGTTTTTCATGTGCGACAGCAATTCGGCAACCTCAGCCGGAAACGTATCCTTATGTACTGCAGCCACTTTTTGCGCCAACGGCACCAATTCATCAAGCTGGGCACGATGCATATTATGATAACGTTGCAAAATATGGTCAATGGTCGCACCAAAAGGCGCAGTTTCCCAAACGGTAAAATCAGCCATGGTCAGGTTCCCCGTACCGGTATAATATAAAGGTCTTCAGACAATCTTTACTAAAAAATACATATTTTATGAATATATTAAACAAGCGCAAGGATACACTGGTTTAATGGCTTTGTACAAAAGTAAATAAATATCTGAGAATAAGAGTAATTTTCAAAAATCTTCTTGAAATTGATCAAGAGATAACAAATAACAAGGCTAAGAATCAGACATTAAAAATCCCAAGTTTTCCTGACTTGGGATTTGGTATTTGGCAGAGGGGAAGGGATTCGAACCCTCGATACGCTATTAACGTATACACACTTTCCAGGCGTGCGACTTAAACCACTCATCCACCCCTCTATAAAAAGGATTATCTGCCAAGCACAATAAAACTGCCGATTAAGCAAACAATAAATAAAAATCCGGTTTCAAACCGGAAGTTGGTGCCCAAGAGAAGACTCGAACTTCCACACCCGTGAGGATACTAGCACCTGAAGCTAGCGCGTCTACCAATTCCGCCACTTGGGCATTCAAATTTTTGAAGCAAAGCAGGCCAATATATTCTGGTGCCCAAGAGAAGACTCGAACTTCCACGCCCGTGAGGACACTAGCACCTGAAGCTAGCGCGTCTACCAATTCCGCCACCTGGGCTTTGCTTTATTTGCCGTTTTACGTTACAGTACCCAAAGTGCTGCTGCAAACGAAGTGGCTATTATATATTTACAACGAAGAATGTCAACTGCAAAAATGACTAAAAAAATTAAATCATTAAATCTACGAGAAAAAGATCCTTACTTGGAGCGAGAAAAGCAGCGTTACGATGAGCCGTTGCCCAGCCGAGAGTGGGTGATTGAATTATTAGAACAAAAAGGCGTGCCGACCAAAATCGAAGCGTTGGCACGCGAATTGTCAATTAAAGAAGAAGAATACGAATTTTTCGAACGCCGTCTGAAAGCAATGGCGCGTGACGGTCAGGTATTAATCAACCGCCGTGGCGCAGTGTGCGTTGCGGACAAACTGGCCTTGATGAAATGCCGTGTCGAAGCGCATAAAGACGGGTTCGGTTTTGCCGTGCCGTTGGAAAAAACAGGTGAGGGTGATTTTGTGTTGTACGAGCGGCAGATGCGCGGTGTGATGCATGGTGATATTGTTACCGTGCGTCCTGTCGGTATTGACCGCCGCGGCCGCCGTGAAGGTATGGTGCTGGATATTATTGAGCGTGCGCAGGTTCAGGTGGTCGGCCGTTTCTATATTGACCGCGGCATTGCGATTTTAGAAGCAGAAGATAAACGTTTAACGCAGAGCATCGTGTTGGAGCCGGATAGTGTCACGCGGTTTAAGCCAGAACCGGGGCAGGTAATTGTAGCCGAAATCGAGAGCTATCCTGAATTACACCGTCCTGCCGTAGCAAAAATTATCGAAGTGTTGGGTGAATATGCCGATAGTGGTATGGAAATCGAAATTGCCGTACGCAAACATCATTTACCGCACCAATTCAGTGATGCTTGCCAAAAAGCAGCGGCTAAGATCACCAATCATGTACGTAAAAGTGATTTGAAAGGCCGCGCGGATTTGCGCGAATTGCCGCTGGTCACCATCGACGGCGAAACCGCACGCGACTTTGATGATGCAGTTTATGCTGAGAAAATCGGCCGCAACTACCGTTTGATGGTGGCGATTGCCGATGTCGGCCATTATGTACGCCCGAACGATGCGATCGACAATGATGCTGCCGAACGCAGCACCAGTGTCTATTTCCCGCGTCGTGTGATTCCGATGCTGCCGGAAAACCTTTCCAACGGTATTTGCTCGCTTAATCCTGATGTCGAACGCTTGTGTATGGTTTGCGACATGTCCATCACCTATGCCGGTAACGTGAAGGAATACAAATTCTATCCGGCAGTGATGCGCTCTCATGCCCGTTTAACTTACAACCAAGTGTGGCAATGGATTTCAGAAGGTTCAGACAATCCGTTGAAACCGCAAATCGATACATTGTACAAACTCTTCCAAGTTTTGCAGAAAAAACGCCAAGATCGCGGCGCAGTAGAATTTGAAAGTGTTGAAACACTGATGATCTTTGACGACAACAGTAAAATCGACAAAATCGTGCCGGTGCAGCGCAACGACGCACATAAATTGATTGAAGAATGCATGTTGGCGGCAAATGTGTGCGCGGCGGATTTTTTGTTGAAAAACAAACATACCGCTTTATTCCGCAACCACTTGGGACCGACACCGGAAAAACTGGCAACATTGCGCGAGCAATTGGGCTTGCTGGGCTTGAGCTTGGGAGGCGGCGACAAACCGACACCTAAAGACTACGCCGCCTTGGCCCAACAATTCAAAGACCGTCCGGACGGAGAATTGCTGCAAATAATGATGTTGCGCTCGATGCAGCAGGCAGTTTATGAGCCGCACAACGATGGTCATTTCAGTTTGGCTTACGAATCATATGCGCATTTCACTTCACCAATCCGCCGTTATCCGGATTTGACGGTTCACCGTGCGATTAAGGCCGTGCTGCGAGGTGAAAAATACACGCCGTTGAAAACATGGCAGGCATTGGGTGTGCATACTTCGTTTTGTGAGCGTCGTGCCGATGATGCCGGCCGGGACGTGGAAAACTGGCTGAAAACCTACTATATGCGTGATAAGGTTGGTGAAGTATTTAAAGGCAAAATCTCCGGCATGACCAGCTTCGGCATTTTTGTCACTTTAGACGACATTTACATCGACGGTTTGGTGCACATCAGCGATTTGGGCGAAGACTATTTCAATTTCCGTCCGGAAGTCATGGTGATTGAAGGCGAACGCAGTGGCATGCGTTTTAATATGGGTGATGAATTGATGGTCAAAGTTGCCCGTGCGGATTTGGATACAAGCAAGATTGATTTGGTGTTGGCGGACAGTCATACAAACACTCAAAAAAACAGCCGCCGTCAAGCATCAAAAGCCGGTGCGAAAACAGAAGAAATAAAGCAGCCTGCCTCAGCCAGCAAAGCAAAGACACGCAGTAAAAAATTGTCGGTTAAGGAAATTGACGAGCAAATGGCTGCCGACAAGCAGAAGTCTCTGCGTCATAAAACAGACGAACACCAACAGGCTACGAAATCCAAAGTAGAAAAAAAACAAAAAATCATCTAAAAATAAAAGCATTAGAAAAGCAAAATCCTGATGTCAGGCAATAGAAAGGCCGTCTGAAAAATATTTTTCAGACGGCTTCGGCACATTTGCAGATTGCCACGCAATAGCACAGAAGTCCTAATTTAGCTTCAGACGGCCGCTCAAAACGGCGACAATGCATATGCCGTTTGGCAGAGGTTCATTTGTCGGGGTGCATGCCGAATCGCCGCATAATCCCTATCCTCAAACTTTACGTTTTTTAAATAATATTTACCGTTATGGCTTAGATGGTCGTTGACCTGAGGAAAAGCCATAAGTTTTACTGCTGCCCGGCAGGTTCAAGTGGCATGACGGCAAATTAAAAATGATTGTCCGACAGCGTGTCTAACGGCCGAAAGAGCACTATAAATAAACCAAAGAAGCTGTGTTTCTGCGCCAGAAAACGGAAAATTCACATCAAAAACCCTTTGCCGCATCTAAATAGTTTGCAGCGCAGCCAAAGTTATGCCGAAGCCTTACTATAGTAAAACCACCCTAAAATCAAACCCTATCAATTCCCATAACATACCCCACCCGATTCCGCCAAAAAATCTTCAATGACATCGATAACAATGAAAAATGACAAGCCGTTCGTTATAGATCGTTACAAAATCGGCAAAGAGGCCATTTTCGGATGGTATGAGAACTCCGAACCCAAAAGTGATATAGCGCGCCAGCCCACCAAGATCGATGACGAAGCACGGCTCCAAGGTGTCGGACAATATCCCGATGATTACCAATGGCAGAGGACTTTGCGCGCCAACTGTGCGCAATCGTCCCTTTCCTATGCATTGAAACAACTCGGTATCACCCATAAAAAAGTGCAACAAACGCCCCAGGAAAACGCAGGAAAAAGAGCAGAATTCTTAAAGCGGCCGGTTGTTTTTACAGAGCAGAAACGAAAGATTGTTTATCTTGATGAGGGCGGTTTCAAGCATGCCCAGCATAGGCCTTACGGTTATGCGCCGCCCAAGGGTGGAATCTGTTATGGGCGGTATGATTGGCACTTGAAGAACGGGACCAGTGCCATTGGTGCCATCCTCTAGGAGGGGAAACCGTTTGCGGTCCGGTTGTTTGACGGCCTTGCCAACAGCAATATTGTTTACCGTTGGGTTACCCAAGTACTCATACCTTGGCTTCCATCCCAAAGCGTGGTGGTGATGGATAATGCCGCGTTTCACAAACGTGCGGTATCCGAGAAGCAATCGGAGCCGCCGGGCATACCTTCCTCCGGTTGTCTCCGATAACCCGGACTTGAATCCGATTGAAAAGATGTGGGTTTGGGTTAAACGGCTGCGTAAGATGTGGCGGCTGGGCTGTGTCGATTCTTTGTTCTTTTATTTGCTTTGGTTTGGTTTTTTAATGATTTTACTATACTGGATTATGCCAAGGCTAAAACTAACTGAAGCATGATTTATTACAGCGGGCAGGGTGTCGATACTGATTTTTCCCGAGCTGTACACAGGTCTGAATCCGCCGCCGAACGACAATATGCCATGTGCAATACAATCTGACCTGTTTCATTTTCACAGCGCGGGCGTACGGAAAAATTCAACCAAAGCATGGGGCCATCATCGAAAACGGCTACGAACAAACAAATGTCTTGAAAAAATGGTTAGCACAATGGCAACAGGCAGTCTGAAAAACAATTCATTTGTAAAGTTTTAGGGCTGAAGCAGATTAGCAGTCATGTCAGACTGAAAAAATAAAGATAACCATTGCAAATTAACAAAGAATACCCAAAGAAAACTCCTCCGGTTTTTCGTACCGGAAGCCACCGCCCGTGCAGCCGCTGATATTTTGGGTATCCAACCCGGTTGGGCTATGTTGTCCTACCGCAAAACCCGCCGGGTGACAGCCTGTCATTTGGCGCAGGAAGCCGATGAGGTTTTCAGAGGCCCCACCGGGCCGGACGAAGGTTATTTCGGCGGTCGGCGTAAAGGCAAACGCGGACGTGCGGCAGCAGGGAAAGCGGCTGTATCCGGCATCTTAAAGTGGCAGGGAAAGGTTGGTACCGCCGTTGTGGGGATAGCGGGAAGGATGCCTTATTTCCGGTTGTCAAACAGCAAACAACACCTGACAGCATTGTTTATACCGGTAGTGACAGGAACTGTGGCGTGTTTGATGCGGGGCAGGTTCGCGCGTCGCCGCTCAACCGTTCACAGCTTTTTGCAGACCGTCAAAACCCTATCGGCGGCATTGGAAATTGTTGGAACCGGGCGAAGTGCGTCTTGCGCAAATACAATGGGGTTGGCCGTAAACCTTTCCCGCTGTCCTTGAAAGAATGCGGGTTCCGTTTTGACTTTGGCGCACCGTCCGGGCAGCTTGAAATGCTGCGGAAATGGTGTGGTGTTTGGGGATAATCTACGTCAGCCCAAGTTTAAAGTTTTAAGTAAAGATTCTAGCGGAACAACCCAAATTGTTCCTTCTTCCAAACTGGTTTCGACCGTAACCGGCTATCCGGTTCAGCCAAACAAAGCCATTGTCGGTGCCAATGCCTTTGCACATGAATCAGGTATTCACCAAGACGGCGTTGGGAAAATTATCCGGGCGCAACGCCTTCAAAACCAAGCTGCAGGAATTAGGTATTGAATTGGAAAGCGAAGAAGCCTTAAATGCCGCGTTTGCCCGCTTCAAAGAACTGGCTGATAAAAAACGTGAAATTTTCGACGAAGATTTGCACGCTTTGGTATCCGATGAAATGACTTTGGCCACCGAGCAATATAAATTTATTTCTCAAAAAATCCACACCGAAACAGGCGAATTGCCAACTGCAGAAGTCGTGTTCAGCGTTAACGGCAGGGAACACCGCGCTACGGCCAACGGCTCAGGTCCGGTGGATGCGATTTTCAAAGCCATTGAAAGCGTGGCTCAAAGCCAATCAACTTTGCAGATTTATTCGGTTAATGCCGTTACCCAAGGCACCGGATTGCAGGTTGATTGATTTGAGGTTGGAAGTGTTTCATTGTGTCAATATTTCTTGAGCTTGCTGACTTAAATATAAAGAAAACGCTGTCTGAAAGTACATGATGCCAACCATTGCAACTTTTCAGACAGCTTTCATATTGCATTTTTTATGCTGCTTTCAAGCGGTAGAGGAATGCGGTTTCTTGTTGGCGGGCAAAAGCGAGCGGATCATCAGGATTGGCCGCTTTGCCGTGTTGCGGTTTGGTGTGCAATACATCAATGATTTCCAAAGAGGCCGTATGAAACCATTTGCGCAAATCATCAGATTGGCGTAAATGTAGGTGTTCGGCCAAATCAGAAATAATCAGCCATGCCTCGCCGCCTTCATTCAAATGTCCACCTGCGCCGTTGAGAAAGGCTTTCAGCATAGTATGGCCGGTATCGTAGAGTGCGGTTTCAATGGGCGAGGTCGGTTTGGCGGGTAGCCACGGCGGATTGCAGACAATTAAATCGGCGCGGCTTTCCGGAAATAGATTCACTGCCTGAATTTCTACCTGCTTTTCATAGCCCAAATTCGATAAATTTTTTGTCGCGCAGACGATGGCTTGCGGATTGGTGTCGGTAGCAGTGATATGCTGAATACCGCGTTTGGCCAACAGCGCGGCAATCACGCCGGAACCTGTGCCGATATCAAAGGCCGTCTGAAAATCGGTATTGAGTGGGGCGTGGGCAATTAAATCCAAATATTCGCCGCGCAAAGGCGAAAACACGCCAAACGGCACATGAATTTTGCCGCCTAATGCTTTTAGGTAAATGCCTTTTTTGTGCCATTCGTGCGCACCGATAAAGCCGAGCAGCTGATTTAGCGGCAGTAAAAAAGTGCGGTCGTTTTCTTCGCCGTATACATCTAGCAGAGCAGGGCGGATGTCCGGTGCGCGCGGGATGTCTGATTTGAATCCTACGCCGATTTCCATGGCCAACATATTCAATATCCGGCTTTGCTGCGCCTGCCGCATGCGGTGGGTATGAAAGGCCGTCTGAACATTGGCAGGCGCTTTTTTAGATTTCGCCGATTTGCGTACACGTTTTTTCATGGCGGCCAGCACTTGCTTGGCTTGGTGAAAATCACCTGTCCAAACGGTGGCGGTGTGTTCGTAGGCGGCTTTTAATACTGTATCGGTGTTGGCATCGTGCAGATAAACTGCTTTTTGCGGCGGCTTTTGTGTGCTTTGATTGCGCCATTCAATTTCATTATTTTGTGATAGGAATCAGCGAATTCATGGTAAATCATCTATTTGCAGAGGTTTGAGAGTGTACTATATTTTTCAGACGGCTTCATTAATAATAATGATTAAATTGGACAATATGTATAAAAATTTTAACTATATGAAAATTTTCATATGCTGAGTTACAAAAAATATTGTCGTTTTTTCTAATTTGCGTATAATGCTTTCTAACTCAATCACGAATTTTCCAAATTTTTAGACAAAGGAACATCATGCAACTGGACATTGACCGCTTGGTCGCTTATTTCGGTGGTGTGAATGCGTTGGCAGAAGCGCTGAAGCAACACGACCCCGAAAATGCCGCAACCACTGCAGCCATCTACAAATGGCGCACCCGAGGCTCGTTGCCTTTGGCGCAATTACAAAAAATAACCGCCCTAGCCGAAGCACAAGGACGCCGCTTAGATTTGAATGCTTTTTTACAAAAACAAGATTCTCTGGAGAGAAATGACATGACACAAACAAACCGCGTAATTATTTTTGATACCACCCTGCGTGACGGCGAGCAATCACCCGGTGCGGCCATGACCAAAGAAGAGAAAATTCGCATTGCCCGCCAATTGGAAAAGTTGGGTGTCGATGTGATTGAAGCCGGCTTTGCCGCAGCCAGCCCGGGCGATTGGGATGCGGTCAATTCAATTGCTAAAATTATTACTAAATCAACAGTTTGTTCTTTATCCCGCGCAGTAGAAAACGATATCCGAAAAGCCGGCGAAGCCATTGCGCCGGCACCAAACAAACGCATTCACACTTTTATCGCCACCAGCCCAATCCACATGGAATACAAGTTGAAAATGAACCCGAAGCAAGTGGTTGGAGCGGCAGTAAAAGCAGTGAAAACTGCCAAAGAATACACCGATGATGTTGAATTTTCATGCGAAGATGCATTGCGCAGCGAAATCGGCTTTTTGGCTGAAATTTGTGGCGCAGTCATAGAAGCCGGTGCCACTACCATCAATATTCCGGATACCGTCGGCTACTCTATACCTTATAAAACCGAAGAATTTTTCCGTGAGCTGATTGCCAAAGCACCGGGCAGCGACCGCGTGGTTTGGTCAGCACACTGCCACAACGACTTGGGCTTGGCCGTAGCCAATTCATTGGCTGCATTAAAAGGTGGCGCACGCCAAGTGGAATGTACCGTCAACGGCTTGGGCGAACGCGCAGGTAATGCATCAATTGAAGAAATCGTGATGGCATTGAAAGTACGCAATGATTTGTTCGGCTTGGAGACCGGCATCAATACAACCCAAATTGTTCCTTCTTCCAAACTGGTTTCGACCGTAACCGGCTATCCGGTTCAGCCAAACAAAGCCATTGTCGGTGCCAATGCCTTTGCACATGAATCAGGTATTCACCAAGACGGCGTGTTGAAACACCGCGAAACCTACGAAATCATGTCGGCCGAATCCGTCGGATGGTCAACCAACCGCTTGAGCTTGGGAAAATTATCCGGGCGCAACGCCTTCAAAACCAAGCTGCAGGAATTAGGTATTGAATTGGAAAGCGAAGAAGCCTTAAATGCCGCGTTTGCCCGCTTCAAAGAACTGGCTGATAAAAAACGTGAAATTTTCGACGAAGATTTGCACGCTTTGGTATCCGATGAAATGACTTTGGCCACCGAGCAATATAAATTTATTTCTCAAAAAATCCACACCGAAACAGGCGAATTGCCAACTGCAGAAGTCGTGTTCAGCGTTAACGGCAGGGAACACCGCGCTACGGCCAACGGCTCAGGTCCGGTGGATGCGATTTTCAAAGCCATTGAAAGCGTGGCTCAAAGCCAATCAACTTTGCAGATTTATTCGGTTAATGCCGTTACCCAAGGCACCG
>NZ_PXYY01000053.1 GCF_003013245.1 Neisseria iguanae | reverse complement strand
ATCTGTCCGATTCACGCTTGACGGTGGTGGGGGTACTGCTGCTTTGAGACGGCTTGCGGTATTCCGGGCAAATGCCGTATTTTTGTTCCCGGGTCAGGTGTGTGTAGCGGATGGCAGTCTTTCTTGTCGGGAAGCGGTCTGCTGCCGAATACTGGTCTGTTCTTTTGGAAAGTTGTTCACTTGCGATGGAAACCTGAGAACGCCGTTACGTTTCAATCTTCCGAAGACAATGGAATCCCCCGAAGCACTGCGCCCGTCCTTGATACGTCTAAGACCCGTCTGATTCGACAATGCCGGACAGGGGTGTATTTGGTGTCCGTATAAGGATGTAACCCTTCAGGTAGGCCGGACACTGATGCCAGTCATTTTGGCGGTATCGGAAGCGGTTAATTTAAGCGCGAAACAGCGGATTATTGCGCTGAATTTCTGCTCTGAAATTTTGCCGAACTTTTGATACTTGTTTTTTAATTTCATATCAGGAGATAGCCAAATTTCTTGGTGATTTTGTTTCCTAACCCCAAAAAATCTATAATTAAAGGCCGTCTAAACAGGTTTCAAGACGAAATCAATAGATTTCTGTGAAACTTTTCAGACGGCCTTTAATTATAGATTTTGCTTAAAGTGTCAATCAAACGCGGCCACATTCAAATCAAACATATGCATAGCGGTGCGCAGCATTTGGCAGCTGAAGCCCCATTCGTTGTCATACCATGCGAACACTTTCACCATGTTGCCGTCAACGACTTTGGTCAGGGTGGCATCAAAGTTGCTGGCTTGGCTGGTGTGGTTGAAGTCCATCGAAACCAGCGGCAGGGTGTTGTAACCCAACACCCCTTTCAGACGGCCTTCTTCCGAAGCGGTTTTCATCAATTCGTTGATTTCTTCCGCGGTGGTTTCGCGGCTGGCTTGGAAGCTCAGGTCAACCAAGGAAACGTTGACGGTCGGCACGCGGATGGCCAAACCGTCAAGTTTTCCTTTCAAGTCAGGCAATACCAAACCCACGGCTTTGGCGGCGCCGGTTTTGGTCGGAATCATGTTTTCCACACCGCTGCGGGCGCGGCGCAGGTCTTTGTGGCGCACGTCGGTCACGGTTTGGTCGTTGGTCAGGGCGTGGATGGTGGTCATTACGCCTTTCACAATGCCGATGCTTCTGCTCAATACTTTGGCCATCGGTGCTAAACAGTTGGTGGTGCAGGAAGCGTTGGAAACCACAGTCATGTCGGTGGTGAGTATATCGTCGTTCACGCCGTAAACCACGGTGGCATCTACGTCGGCTTCCCCCGGCGCGGAAATCAATACTTTTTTCGCACCGCTTTCCAAGTGTACGGTGGCTTTGGGTTTGCTGGTAAATGCGCCGGTGCATTCCATCACCAAATCTACGCCTAAGTCTTTCCAAGGCAGTTCGGCCGGATTGCGGGTGGAGAAGTAAGGGATTTTGCGGCCGTTGACGGTCAAATGGGTGGCATCGTGATCGACATCGGCGTTGAAACGGCCGTGTACGGTATCGAATTTGGTCAGGTGGGCGTTGGTTTCCAAGCTGCCGCTGGCGTTGACGGCGACGATTTCGAGCCGGTTTTGCAGGTTGTAATCGTAGATGGTGCGTAATACTTGACGGCCGATGCGGCCATAACCGTTGATGGCGACTTTAATGCCCATAGTTTGTCCTCTTTATTGGGTGTCTGGGTTGGTGGGAAATTTCTGGGCAGGATTATAGCAGAATCTGTAGTATGATGTAATTAATATTTTATTGAATTGAGTGAAAACAAAACACTTCGAACAGTGACAACAAGACGGTGTATTCTGGAATTTTATTCCAAATTAATATTTATTAGGTGGATATGCTTATATTTTTTATATTTGAGCTATGATATTTTAAAGATTGATGCTTAACATGAAAGATAGAAAAATGAATGATTACATATGTTTATTTTAAAATGATTTTTAAAGGCAATAATCACTACATTAAGGGACAAAAGGCTGTCTGAAAATAAGCCGAATCGGATATTTCAGACGGCCCGGGCATGCCTAACTGCGGTGCAATAAAGCGGCAATCACGCTTTGATTGTTTAAAGTGCGCTGGAACATGGCTTTAAGCGGCATTACGTCTTTATTGGCGACTACTAAAACAGTGCGTCTGCTGTCGGGGTTGGTCCACGTGTCGAACCACAAGTCGCAGGCATGCGCTGCCATCTGCACGGCATGCGCGGTGAATTGTGGTTCGAGCGCGCGTTGGAATAAGATAGGATTGCGGATGAAATAATCGCTTAAACGGTTTTTTGACAAGGCGTAATCGGCACGGTCGTGGTCAATGGGGTAAACAGGTAGGGGAAGTTGGTTGACAAGGTTGGGGGGCATGGCGGGATTCCGTTGTAGGGAAATACATACAGGCCGTCTGAAAAATAATATTCGGACGGCCTGGGTGTTATGGTTGCTGCGTGCGCATTTGTTTGGCTTTGCGTTTGGCGGATTTTTTCGCTTCCTGCTCAGCCTTGTATTGGCGCAAATAAGCCAATGCGGCGGCTTTTTCTTCTTCGCTGCCGTATTTCATGTTGCGTTGTGCGCAGCGCAACATGGCACGTTGTTTGGCTTCTTCGACTTGTTTGGCTTTGAAGTCTCTGTGGTTGTGGGCGGTGGCCAGTTGGGTTTGCTGTTCTTGCGCTCTGGCCATGGCTTTGGCAATTAAATCCATTGGATTGAACACCGGTTTGGTGACTGTTTGAACCGGTTGCGCCGTTTCGGCGGCTGCTTGCAGCCTGGCTTTGGTGGCGGCTTCGCGTTCGGCTAACTTGGCTTTGCACTCGGCGGCATCGCGTGCTTTGCGTGTTTCATGCCATTCAAAACGGCTTTTGGCGTGTTCCGCAGCGGCAAAGCGCGCATCACTTTCGTGTGCGGCGCGTGCCAAGGGCAGAAAATCGCTTTCGACAGGCTGCATATAAATGCAATCGACCGGACATGGTGTGACACACAAGCCGCAGCCGGTACACTCGTCTGCGATGACGGTGTGCATCAATTTGTGTGCGCCCATAATTGCATCGACCGGACAGGCACGAATGCAGGCGGTGCAGCCGATGCAGACGGCCTCATCAATCCATGCCAAAGCCTTCGCTTGGATTTTGGCAGGTGCCAGGGGGGCTTTGCCGAGCAGGTTGGCAATGTCACGCATCACCGTTTCGCCGCCCGGCGCGCATAAATTGACCGGTGCATCGTCGCGGGCAAGGGCTTCGGCATAAGGCAGGCAGCCTTCATAACCGCACTCGCGGCATTGGGTTTGCGGCAACAAACGGTTCAGACCTTGTACTGTGGCAGTCATGGTGTTCAAATATCAAATGCAAAACCGAAAGATGGTATTTTATCAGAAAATCGGCTTTGAAAGTTTCTACATATTGATTTTGTTATATAATTTGATTCATTCTCATTTGGAAAACCCGTATGCCCGATATGCAGGTTTGTCCGTGCCAATCGCAACGTGCCTATGCCGATTGTTGCCAACTGTTTCATGTGCAACAGAAATTTCCTTCTTTCGCCGAAGAGCTTATGCGCTCGCGTTACAGTGCTTATGTTTTTCAAGATATTGGTTATATTGTGAAAACGACTGTTCCGTCGCAGCAGGAACTATTGGATGCCGCCGATATGCTGACGTGGAGCCGTGAAACCGAATGGCTGGGTTTGGACGTATTAAATCATGTGCCCGACATCGGTAAAAACCATGCGCAGGTAGAATTTATCGCGCATTTTCAGAATGGGGGAGAAGTGCGGCATCACCATGAATTGTCTGCCTTTGTGAAGATTGGCGGTCGTTGGTATTTCATCGATCCGACCGTGCTGCTGCCGGCTATGAAGCAGCCGTGTATCTGTGGTCCGGATAAAAAATTTAAGGCTTGCTGCGGGCAGTTTTTTAAATAAAATCAGGGCCGTCTGAAACTTTTCAGACGGCCCTGACGGTTTTATCCGCATCAAACGTGATGCACCACCAATTTTTTCCCTTCATAGTCCAATACATCCACATCCATATCGAACAAATTCAAAATATTTTCCTTGTTGAACACATCGTTCGGCGTACCTTTCAGCGCGACTTGGCCGTTTTTCATTGCCACCACATAATCCGCATAAGCCGCGGCTTGGTTGATGTCGTGCAACACCACAACGGTCGTGCGCCGGTGTTCGTGGGTCAGGTGCTGCAAAAGCTGCATCAGCGAGCGGGCGTGGTACATGTCGAGATTGTTTAAAGGCTCGTCAAGCAATACGTAATCGGTGCTTTGGCAGAACACCATTGCAATCATCGCACGTTGGCGTTGGCCGCCGGACAATTCGGTCAAATAGCGGTCGGCAAACGGCTCAAGCTGGAATTGTTGCAGCGCTTTTTCCACAATCGCTTTGCAGTGTTCGGACGGCCTGCCTTGGTGGTACGGATAACGCCCGAACATCAGCAAATCGCGTACGGTAATGCGGCTCATGATGCTGTTTTCCTGCGTCAGAATCGACAATGTTTTGGCCAGTTCGGCGGTCGGCGTGGTGGTGATGTCTTGGCCGTTATAACTGATTTTGCCCTGCGTCAACGGCTGCAAACGCGCCATAAACGACAAGAGTGTCGATTTTCCCGCGCCGTTGGGGCCAATCAGCGCGGTAATACCGCCTTGCGGAATCTCAAGGGATACGTCGTTTAAGATAAGGTTGTTGCCGATTTTGTGGCTGACATTTTGGATGGTAATCATGGTGTTGGCGCGTTTGGGTTATCGGTTGGCGGACAGATCATCAGGCCGTCTGAAAGTTAGTTTGCGTTCTTAAATGAAATCAAATTTTTTCAATTTCAACAAATGTAGGGTCATCAGCTAAATCAATCAGAAAGGCTTTGACACGCGCTTGCCACAGTTCGCCGAAACGGCGGCGTTCTTCAGGTGTGGCGGTACCGCTGACGGCTTTGGGCATGAGGGCGCGCATTTCTTCGGCAAAGGGCGACAGGTGGCCGTTAAGGCGTACGCTGACGGTTTGGTCGGTGTCTTTGCGGCGCAGCGATAAAGTGCCGTTGATGTCGGCGCCAAATTGCAGCAAATTACGGCGGGCAAAGCGGCTTTGCGGGCCGATGCCGCCGAATCCGGTTTCAGGTGCGGCACCGGTAAGCAGTTGCACCACGGCAGCGGTTACGCCGGTGGTACCTTCGTCGCGTTGCCCTTGCATGGCGGCTTCAATGTCACCGCGTTGCGGAATAGCTTCGCCGTATATGGCTTGCAAACCTTTCACGACCATCAGATACGCACCGGCCACGGTGGGGCAGGAATGGCCGCACAGTTTGACTGCGTCTTCATAGCGGTATTCAATAAAGCCTTGTTCTGCCGCGCCGAGAAATTCGGCCAACGGGTCTCGCACCCGCAACACAGGGGCTTTCTGGAAAAATTCGGGAAAACGGTTTGTTTGCATGATGTTGCCTTTCGTTTTATCAGGCTGTCTGAAAGGGAATATGTTTCAGATGGCCTGAAGGGGAAATCAGGGTTTTTTCTTCAAAATCAAATATAAAAACACCAAGCCGCCGGCGAATTCGACTACTACGCTCAATACGGCCTGCATGCCCAAGAAATGCTCGAACAAAGTTTGGCCGCCGACCAGTAAAATGCCGGCAGTGCAAAACGTCACCGGCAGACGAACGGCGTGTTTTATATTGGGTGAGAAATGGTTGGCCAACGCGACCACCAACAGGCCGAAGAAGCTCACAGGGCCGACCACGGCGGTGGCGGTGGCGACCAGCGCGGCAATCCACAGCAGCAGCCAAAGCGTGTTGCGTGAATAGTTGATGCCCAAATTAACCGCTTGGTCGCGCCCGAGCATATACACATCGAGGCGGTGGCGTTCGCGCCAGATAAACACCACGCTGGCCAGCAGTACCACTGCGCCTATACTAATCAATTGAGGATTGACGCTGTTGAATGATGCAAACGTGTAGGCTTGCGCCACGGCGAATTCTTCGGGATCAATCATGCGCTGCAACAGCGAAGCCAAGCTGCGGAACAGAATGCCGAAAATCACGCCAATCAGAATCATGCGCGCCAAATCGCGTCCGCCTTGTTTCATCAAGGTGGCAAACAGCAGCATCGAACCGCCCATCATTAAAACCAATTCCAGCGAAAATTTGCCCAATACCGGCAGTGAGGTGAAGCCGACGCCGCCCAATACAAACACCAGCAACGTCTGCAAAAATACATACAGCGCGTCAAAACCGAGTATCGACGGTGTGAGAATCGGGTTGTTGGTCAGTGTTTGGAACAATAAGGTGGACACGCCGACGGCATAGGCGACCAGCAGCAGGGCGGCCAGCTTGGTCAGGCGCAAGGGCAGGGCGAAATCCCAATTGCCGTTGACGTTGTAGGTCAAAAACAGGGCGCAGCAGCCGATGAGTGCAGCAAAAGCGAGCCACAGTGTTTTGGAGCCGGCTGCGTGTTGGGTGGGAACGGTAGGCGTGTTCATGAAAATCGGTCTAATCGGTGGGGTGTGCGGTTAATCGCCAATATGGGTTTGAGGCCGTCTGAAAAACATGGTTTACCATTCGGTAAAGGCCAAATCCAGCCATTTCGCCTGCTGAAAATGGGTGGTCAAATGCGCGCGCAAATAGCGGCGGGTATCTTCTTTAATCACTTCATCGCTGCATGGATAATGGTTGTAAATCAGGGTATCTAATACAATGCCGTGCATTTTGCAGGCCGCCAGACTCAATAGCGTATGGTTGATGCTGCCGAGTTTGGCGGAGGTGACCAATACCACCGGGTAACCCTGTCGGGTGATGTAATCCAGCGTGGTGGCATTGTCACAATAAGGCACAGCCAAACCGCCTGCGCCTTCGAGCAGTACATAATCATAATGCGCGGCCAGTTGCGCGGTGGCGGCGGTGATGCGCCGGTCGTCAATTTTGCGTTGTTCCAAAGCGGCCGCCAAATGGGGTGAACACGGATGTGCGAAGACATAAGGGCAGGTCGTACCGTCGAGGTCTTCGGGCAGCCAGTCGATGCCTTGAATACGGCGGTGCACCTGTAAATCGGCCGACAGCCCTGTGCAGCCGGTTTGCACCATTTTTTGGGTGATGACGCTGTGGCCTTTTGCGGCCAATTGCTTGGCCAATACGCCGGTGGCAATGGTTTTGCCGACATCGGTGTCGATGCCGCTGATAAATAATATTTTTCCCATAAAATTCCTTGGGGCTGACATAGGGTGGCACTAAACACCACACCATTTCCGCAGCATTTCAAGCTGCTCGGACGGGGTATCAAAGTTAAAGCGGAACCCGCATTCTTTCAAGGACAGCGGGAAAGGTTTACGGCCAACCCCATTGTATTTGCGCAAGACGCACTTCGCCCGGTTCCAACAATTTCCAATGCCGCCGATAGGGTTTTGACGGTCTGCAAAAAACTGTGAACGGTTGATGCGCTGATGCCCGAACCTGCCCCGCATCAAGCACGCCACAGCCCCTGTCACTACCGGTATAAACAATGCCGTCAGGTGTTGTTTGCTGTTTGATAACCGGAAATAAGGCATCCTTTCCGTTATTCCCACAACGGCGGTACCAACCTTTCCCTGCCGCTTTAAGATGCCGGATACCGCCGCTTTCCCTGCTGCCACACGACCGCGTTTACCCTTACGCCGACCGCCGAAATAACCCCCGTCCGGCCCGGTAAGGCCTCTGAAAACCCCGCCGGCTTCCTGCGCCAAATGACAGGCTGTCACCCGGCAGGTTTTGCGGTAGGACAACATAGCCCAACCGGGTTGGATACCCAGAATATCAGCGGCTGCACGGGCTGTGGCTTCCGGTACGAAAAACCGGAGAAGTTTTCTTTGGGCATTCTTTGTTAATTTGCAATTGGTTATCTTCATTTTTGCCGTCTGGCATGACTGCTAATCTGCTTCAGCCTCAATTCCTTTGCCGTCGGCCTTTGAAGTTTCAGGCGGCCTTAAACGGTAGGCGGCAAGTGGTCGGTTTTTTGCGGGCGGCCACATAAAGCGGTGTGTAGTCCAAGCCGACGCGGCTGTCGGGCAGGACATGGTGGTCGCGGTATTGTGCTTCAAATGCCTGCAAACGTTGTTTCGTCCATACGAAATCGGCATTGGTCGCGGTGACGCCGGTATATTGCAGGTGGCGCAATACGTCACGCGGGCTGTCGAAAACGAGTGTAATCGTGCGTTGCTCAAGCGAGATGATGTCATAGTCTCGGTTTAACCAATCCGTCCATTCCGCCTGCGTCGGATAATGCAGGCCGCTGCCGGTCAGGGTGCGGATGGGGTGCAGATTGTCGGGCGTGAAGGTGTTAAACACCAACAGGCCGTCTGAAACCAGCATCTGCGCCGCACGTTTTACAAAAGCCGTAGGATTTTCCAGCCATTGCAGCGCGGAAGCGGAAGCAATGATATTGTAGCCGCTGCCTAAATCGATTTGTTCGGCATCACCGAAACGGTATTCCGTTTCAGACGGCCTGTCGTGCTGCCAATCGGGGACGCAGGCGGCGTTTAAATCATTTAAAACCAGCTTCGCCTGCGGGAAACGCTGTGCCAGCATGCGGCTGAATAAGCCGGTACCGCAGCCGATTTCCAATATTTTGGCCACATGTTTGGGCGCATGGCAGGCGAGCAGCCGGTCCAATTCGTTGTGAATCATCCGTTGCGCGCCGGCATGGTGGTTGTAATGGGGCACGGCGGCGGCAAAACGTGCGGCGATGCGCTGTTTGTCGGGCATCATTTTGCCAAATCCCAATGCGGCCAATGCCTGTACGGGTAGTGGCCGCCGTCAAATTCGGTAATCGGGCAGCGCGATTGCCAGTAGGCCGACTGGTTGGCGGCCGGAATAATGCGGTCGCGCGAGCCTATCCGTGCTTCGTGCCAATTGAGCAAACCGGTGCGGCGGTCGGCTTGTGCGGCCTGATGGAGAAAGCGCAGTTCTTCATGCAGGCTGCGGTGGCTGCGGTGGCCGTCAAGCCGGCGGTAATGTGCCAGGCTGTCGGCATCGGCACACATGCGTTGCTCGAATTTGGCGCGGTTGCGTTCATCAAAGCGCTCTAAAGTTTGGTCGAACACGGTGCGGGGAATGCCGAATTGGTCGTCGTAGGGCAAGCCTGTGCCGTTGACGGCAACCGCCCAGTCGGGGTTGATGCCTTGCATGGCGCGTTCGGCGATCCATACGCCCATCGACCATGCCAATACGCCGATGCGGCTGTAGCTGCCGAAATCAAAGTGTAACGCTGTGTCGCGGTAATCGCTGCACAATAAAATATCGGCATGCGGTGGTGCGCATGTTTCTGCCACACGGTCGGGGGTGCCCCAGCCGGCGAAATAAACCAAAAGGGTATCCGCTTCAGGGCGGGAAATCAATCGGGTGTGCATGGTGGGGTGTTCTATTTGACGAATGTTTCAGACGGCCTGTGTGGTGTGACAGATTATAGCGGATGATGTTTAAATTAGGGTGTGTCGTCATTTCATCATGCGGCATCTTTATCGGCATGAAAGCCGTTTGCTGCGCTTTTTGCCTTGTATAGGCGCTTTTCTACCCGAAATCGGCGATGCAGACAGTACAGTACGGCGGTGTGGTCGGGAGGAATCATGCTTCCCTAATTTAAATGTTATCCGCTATAGTGGGTTGGCGGCGTAAAAGTATCGATAAACCCGTCCAATTCGTCGTCGCTGATATCGGCTGTGAGCGACAGCCGCACGCGTGCGCTGTCTGGCGGGATGGTCGGCGGGCGAATCGGCAGGCAGTAATAACCTTGCTGCTGCCATTCTTGTGCCTGTTTTACCGCAGCTTCGTTGCTGCCCAGCACACACGGAATAATGTGGCTGTGCGCCGCCGCAGTCACCGGCGACGGATAATGCGTTTGCACGGCATCATGCAGGCGGCGGCTCAGTTTGGCCAAATGTTCTCTGCGCGCGCCCATTCCGGGCAATTGCCGGAACAGAAAATGTGTCCACGCAATATTCACCGGCGGCAGGGCGGTAGAGAAAATCAACGGCCTCATGTGGTTGGTCAGGTAGTCTTTTATCAGACTGCTGCACACGGCAAATGCGCCTACCGACGCCAAGGCTTTCCCGAATGTGCCGGTCAGGATGTCGATATCGGCCACGCAGCCTTGCACTTCGGCCAGGCCTAAGCCGGTGTGGCCGTATGCGCCGACGGCATGGGCTTCGTCAACATAAAGCATTACATGGCCGTAGCGTTTTTTCAGGTGCACCAAATGCGGCAGGTCGGCCATGTCGCCATCCATGCTGAACAGGCTTTCGGTTACGATGATGATGCAGCGGTAATCGGCGGCACGTTGTTCGAGCAGCCGTTCGAGCTGGGCATAATCATTGTGGCGGTAGCGCAGGTAATCGGCATCGCTTAAGCGTATGCCGTCAATCAGGCTGGCATGCACCAGCTTGTCGGCCAAAATCAGGGTTTTTTTATCCGCCAGCGCGGGCAGAATACCGATGTTGGCGTGATAACCACTGTTGAACAGCAGCGCGGCTTCATGCTGATAGCGCATGGCCAGAAGCGCTTCCAGCTCATGGTAAATCGGCAAGCCGCCGGTCAGCAGCCGTGATGACGATGACGACCAAGGCAGCTCACGGCAGGTATCGCTTGCCAGAAAAGCGTGCCGCAATGTTTCGTCGTGCGCCAAGCCGAGGTAATCGTTGGACGATAAATTGAGCAGTTTGAGGCCGTCTGAAACAATGTGGCGGCCTTGTTGCGGCAAATCGGGCAGGCGGCGCAAACGGTCTCGGGCTTTAAGCGCTTCGAGTGCGTGTTTAAAGTGTTCCATTGTATTCCTCCGCCAAGGCCGCCAGCAGGCCGCCGGTTAATTGTGCCAATTCTTCGGGTGTGATGATAAACGATTGCCTGCCGGAAAAGCGTGCCGCAATGCTTCGTCGTGCGCCAAGCCGAGGTAATCGTTGGACGATAAATTGAGCAGTTTGAGGCCGTCTGAAACAATGTGGCGGGCCTTGTTGCGGCAAATCGGGCAGGCGGCGCAAACGGTCTCGGGCTTTAAGCGCTCTGCAAACTTTACCCTGAATTTAAACGATTTCCTTATTTTTTTAAGCAAATGCCGGATTCAAGAATCCGACCTGCCAAATGTAGTCATTATTTAATCAGTTATAAAACCCGGTATAACCGTGTCCAAATAAATTCGGGTGCGTGTTTAAAGTGTTTCATTGTATTCCTCCGCCAAGGCCGCCAGCAGGCCGCCGGTTAATTGTGCCAATTCTTCGGGTGTGATGATAAACGGCGGCATCAGGTAAACCAGTTTGCCAAACGGCCGCACCCAAACGCCATGCGCCACCAGCCGCGCCTGCAATGATGCCGTGTTGACCGGCGCTTTCATTTCAATCACGCCGATGGCTCCTAAAACGCGTACTTCTTCCACCGCATCCCATTCCGCCGCAAGTGCCAAATCCTGCTGCAATTGTGCTTCGATGCGGGCAATGCGTTCCTGCCACGGGCTTTCCAGCAGCATTGCAACCGATTCGGCGGCGACGGCGCAGGCAAGCGGGTTGGCCATAAAAGTAGGGCCGTGCATAAAGCAACCTGCCGCGCCTGATGATATGGTATCGGCCACTTTTTCTGTGGTCACGGTGGCCGAAAGCGTGAGATAACCGCCGGTAAGCGCTTTACCCAAACAAACAATATCGGGCACGGTGCCGGCATGTTCCATTGCAAACAGTTTTCCCGTGCGGCCGAAGCCGGTGGCGATTTCGTCAAACACCAGTAGCACGCCGTGTGCCGAACACAATTCGCGTGCTTTTTGCAGATAAACCGGCGAATAAAAATACATACCGCCCGCGCCTTGTACCACCGGTTCCAAAATCAGGGCGGCGATTTCACGGCCGTGCGTTTCTAAAAGACGGTGTAACGGGTCAACCGCTTCATCACGCCACGGCCCGCCAAATTTGACCGGGGGCTGTGGCAGGAAATACTGCACCGGCAGGCTGCTGCCAAACAAGCCGTGCATACCGGTCACCGGATCGCATACCGACATCGCATGCCAAGTGTCGCCATGGTAGCCCGCACGAATGGCAGCAAAACGGTTGCGTTCGGGCCGGCCGGCGGCTTGTTGATATTGCAGCGCCATTTTCATTGCCACTTCTACCGCCACCGAGCCGCTGTCTGCATAAAAAACCTTATCCAACGACGGCGGCAGAACCTTCAATAACAGCTCCGTCAGCCGCACCGCAGGCTCGTGGGTCAAACCGCCGAACATAATGTGGCTCATTTTTTCCAATTGCACCGCCGCCGCCGCATTCAAACGCGGCTGGTTATAGCCGTGCAGCGCAGCCCACCATGAAGACATGCCGTCAATCAGGCGGCGGCCGTCTGAAAGTGTAATCATCACACCATCGGCACGCGCCACAGGATAAACCGGTAAAGGCGCCGTCATGGACGTGTAAGGGTGCCAGATATGATGCTTGTCGATGTGGAGCAGGCAATCGGACTGCATATGCTTAGTCTCTTTATCAAGGCCGTCTGAACGTTTTCAGACGGCATGGGCAGGTTTTCTCAACAACAAACCCAAGAATAACACCGTACCGACCACGCCGAAAACCACCGATACCGGAATTTCAAACGGAAACACCACCAAGCGGCCGGCAATGTCGCACAACAACACCAGCGATGCGCCCATCAAAGCCACCGCCGGCAGACTTTGGCGCAGTTTGTCGCCCATCAGGCGGCTGATGATGTTGGGCACGACCAAACCGATAAACGGAATACTGCCTACCGTCACCACCACCAGCGAGGTAATCAGTGCGACAGTAATCAAACCTGACCACAGAATCGTGTTGCGGTTCAACCCCAGGTTCACGCTTACCGTTTCCCCCAAGCCGATAATGGTTAATTGGTCGGCAATCAGATAGGCAAACACGGCCAAAGCACCGGTGAGCCACAACAATTCATAACGTCCGAGCAACACACCGGAAAAATCGCCTTGCTGCCACACAGTCAGCATTTGCAGCATATCGGTTTCATACGCGATAAACACCGCCACCGACTCAATCACGCCGCCGAAAATAATCCCCACCAGCGGCACCATCAATTGCGCGGTTGGCGGCAGGCGGCGGATTAAGGATATAAACACCAGCATCCCCACCATCGCCGACACCGCAGCTGCCGACATTTTTACCAGCAACGCGGCCGAAGGCGCAAGCAAAGCCATCAGCAGCAAACCCAAAGACGCGCTCTGGCTCGCCCCCACCATCGACGGCTCGACAAAACGGTTGCGCATTAAAATCTGCATAATCATACCGGCCACCGCCATCGATGCGCCGGTAAGCACAATCGCAAACGTGCGCGGCAGGCGGCTCACCCATATCAGCTGCATGCTGTCGGACATATCGAACAGATTTTTCCAGTTGAAACTGGCTACCCCCACCGACAGGCTGATGAAAAACAGTACAATCAGAGCGAGTATGCTTGTAAGGTTTAAGGAAAAAGGGTTTTTGAACATGGGTTTATTTAAGGGGGGGGCTGTTTTATTTTCAGACGGCCTTTGTCGCAAATCACTGACTAACCGATACGGAGTGACTCTGTGCCCTGCCGTACGATGTGTAAGGTCTGCAGCAGGCCGCTTGTGCCGGTTATTTGGTTATTTACTGATTCTGCTGTCTCTTACTGACAAAGGCTGTCTGAAAATAAGGAGCGCATAAATGTGTTCAGACGGCCTCTGCAAGCCAAAGACCGTCTGAACAATCAAAAGCGCTTATTTTGCAGTATTGAATGCGTCGGTCAGCTGTTTGCTGGCGTTGAGCAATTCTTGCGCGCCGCCGGCAGCCAGATAAGTCTCAGGTACCAAGTAAACCACTTGGCCTTTTTTCCAAGCATTGGTTTCGGCCACCAACGGATTATCCAACACATCTTTTGCCGCCTGGCCTTCTTCACCGATGGCGGCGCCGCGGTCAAGAACAAACAGCCAATCTGGATTTTTCTCTTTCAGGTATTCAAAGGTAATCGGCTGGCCGTGGCGGCCTTCTTTGATGGCTTCGTCCACCGCAGGCACGCCGATGTCTTTGTGAATCCAACCACCCAAGCGTGAAGTCGGACCGTAAGCTGAAATTTTGCCGCCGTTGACGATAATCACCAAGCCGTTACCTTTGCCTTCGGCTGCTTTTTTGGCGGCATCAAAAGAAGCATCGATTTCCGCTTTCAACGTATCAGCCTCTGTTTGCTTGCCGAAAATTTGACCGAATGCATCAATACGCTCTTTTGCGCTTTCTTTCATGTTGTCTGTTTTGGCGGTCATTTCGATGGTCGGTGCAATCGTGTTCAACTGGTCGAAGGCTTTAGCGGCACGGCTGCCGATAATGATCAATTGCGGTTTGTAGCTGTTCAACGCTTCAAAGTCAGGTTCGAACAAGGTTCCGGCAGGTTGGGTGTTTTTCAGGTAATCGCCCAAGTATGGCAACAGGTTTTTGGTGTTTGCAACCGACATGCCGGCTTGCACGCCCAATTTTTGCAGCGTATCGGCCATGCCCAAATCATATACGGCTACGCGCTCGGGATTTTGCGGTACTTGTACATCGCCGCGCGTGGTTTTCACGGTCAGAACCGCACCTTCGGTTTGCATCGCAGAAACAGCAGAAGCGGCAGGGGCAGCCGGCCGGGCGGCTTCTTTTTCGGGGGAACATGCGCTTAAGGCCAGCGCGCAGCATGCGGCCAAGAAAGTTAAACGTAACATCAAAAAATCTCCAAAAATGAATGTGTGGTACGGGTAAGATTGCAAAATAAAACAAATGGTTTGAAACGGTATCAATGATGAGAATGGTTTTCTTTGTATTTTCGCACGAATTTGACTGTTTTGCCAAGCTCGTCTGACAGGACGAAACCGGGAAAATAATCAGGTGAGGCCGTCTGAACAGGATGGTCTGTTTTTCAGACGGCCTCTGGAAGATCTCAAGCCTTCTTTGTCCAAGAAACGCTCATCCACCGCAAAACTGCGCGGATTTCCCGGTTTGGCGACGTCAAATTTGCAGAAAGTACTGCAACGCACAGCCGTCAATCGAAACATCTTGCTGATGACCGAAACTGGCCACTACGGCGGAAACGGAAGCCATGCCTAATGCGGTGGCAAATAAAGAGGTCAGATTGTTCATATGCGTTCCTTTATATGGAGATAAGAGGGTGAAAGTGCGATGAGTCTAAAATGTCGGATAAGAGGCCGTCTGAAAACGTTTTCAGGCGGCTTTACCGTCAGGTTGATAGGGGATTAGAAGCGGTAGTTGACCGCTAAGCGGAAATCACGACCTGGCTCAGGCAATGAATTGGCACCGGCGCGTTGGCTGTGCGGTTTGTAGTTTTTATCCAACACGTTGTTTACGGAAAAGTTGATGTTTAAGTCGTCTTTGCCGGTCGGTTTCCAGTTGGCAAAAATATCGTTAACGCCGTATCCCGCACGTACCACGCCCGACGCAACATAAGAGCCGCGTGAAGCCGACGCGTAACCTGCGTTTTGTACATAGCGGCCGCGCCAGCCGATTTCCAAATCAGGATGGTTGAATTGGTAAGATAAACCGATTGTCCATGTACGCCCTATGGGAATCGCGGTGGTAACAATGTCGGCAGTACTGCCGTCAAGCTTAGGTTTTCTGTAAGCGACACCGGCACGGGCTGTCAGGCCGTGCCAGCGGTAAGCTGCATTCAGTTCATAACTAGTGTTTTTCAGTGTGCCGCCGTTATACCAAACATAGGCTGAACCGGTATTCCTGATGGCTTGTACGTCTTTAATATTTTGCCAGAAGTAGCTGCCTGATAAAGTCAGTGTTGAATTCCAACGGTAGTTGAAACCGATTTCGGTGTTGCGTGAACGTTCGGTTTTCAAGTCAGGAGAAGAAGTGATGGTGCGCCTTGAAATCAAAGCAGCTTCATACAAACGAGGACTGCGGGTGGCATAGTTCAGGCTGGCATTCACCGAGAAATCAGGGGTGATGTCATAAACCACGCCCACGCTTGGGTTAAGATCACCATCTGAATTTTCAGTGTCGCTGTTGGTACGCATTTTCCAATGGTCGTAACGCAAACCGGTCGTAACGGTGAATGGTTCGAAATCCCAAATACCCTTCTACATAGGCATCGGCATCACGTTTTTTTTTCGTTTGCCATACCGTTGGCAGGAGAAGATTCCTGGCTGCGCCAGTTGACGCCATACTTCAGAGTGTGGAGGTCAAACAAACGGCTGTCAAGATTCAGATTGGCACCATAAGTATTGATTTTAGTATCGCCTGTACCTTCGTCACGTGCAGTATTTAAGCGGTAAACGTTGGTTTTAATTTTATCGATAAAGCCGAAATTGCCGCCTTTAAATTCCAAATTGGTGGTGTCTTGGGTCAGGGTGCGGTAACGTGGTTGGTGGTTGTTGTCTGTATTCGGGATACGGTTTCCGTTTGTATCTAGAATAGATTCACCGGTTCTGCGGTCGGTTTTGAAAACTTGTGAAAAGTCAAATTCCTCGCGCAATGCCCGCTCACCGTATTGTTTCTCTTGGCGGTGGCTTAATTCAATGTGGTTGTCTTCATTGAAACGGTAGCCGATTTTACCGAGCAGCCCGCGCGAACCCAAGCCGCTGTGTGATACTTTATTGCTGCCAAGCAGGTTTTGGTAACCGTTACCTGCAGTATATTCTTTATCGCGTACAAAATTGCCGGAAACCAAGGCATCAAAACCACCTGCCTGACTATAAACGCGGGTACCTCGTGAATAGCCTTTATTACTGCTAATGCCGGCGTTTGCTTTGAAGCCTACATTTTAACCTTCGCGCAGTAAATCGCGTGCTTATACGGTTTCCGCAATAATCGCCCCACTGGTTGCGCCAATGCCTGCAGAGGTAGAACCTGTACCTTTTTGCACGGCAACGACTTTCACTAAAGCAGGGTCAAGCATAAAGCGGCCGTTGTGGTGGAAGATTTGGCTGTCGGTGTAGGTATCGTCTACTTTATAGTCAATTTGGTCTTGGCCCATGCCACGGATGGTTACCCACTGTGATTGGCCGTTGCCGCCACCAAAACTGATGGAAGGTTCGTCAAACAAAACGTCTTTCAAATCCGTTGAAGTAGATTCTTCCATACTTTTCGTGGTCACGCGGTGGGTGGCGCTGGTGGCTTGCTCTTTGACTTCCTCGGCTGCGTGGGTAAAGCCGCTGGCCAATGCGAATGAGAGCAAGGTCAGGCGGAATGCAGGATTTGAAGCTTTCTTCATTTGTAAGGATCCTTCCGATATGATGATTCAAGATTCAAGAAGATTTGTTTATCTTTTTTATGGTAGTTAAATTTATGGTAGTTAAAAAAGATAATATTAGTAATAAGAATCATAATCATATCATTTGGTAAAAAACTAAAGCTAGTGATAATTGTTCTTAATTCTTTTTCTTTTTAATACTGTTGCTTTTTGGCGTAAGGGACAAATTTACTGCTCTGCGTTTATTTAATTGAGAAATAATCCTTAATAAACCTTGTCTTATTCTCCTTCTTCATCCCCTGCTGACATCCCAATTTCCGTTTCAAATCCGCGAACCTGCCGTCAAGCAGATTAGTGGTATGGGGATGTTCCAATCAGGGTAACCCTCGAAGGTAAAAAGATAGGGAAGATTGCGTTGCAGGCTGCGACAAGGCTG
>NZ_PXYY01000052.1 GCF_003013245.1 Neisseria iguanae | reverse complement strand
GTGACGGTTTTTTGCTCCGGTTTTGAATGGTGGTTTTGCCGATGTTGTATTCACCGGCTATTGCCCAATCACCCATTCCTGATTTGAGCTTGCCAAGTACCATTTGCCGATGGTCTTTTGAGTATGCTGTCATAAAGGTTGGTGTGTCATGTTTGCTTTTCTTTGACTATATTTAATTTAATCACACATACGCAATGAATAGGCGGATAAATCCAATGATTGTCTGTGTTGATATTTCATCATTTTAATGTTTCAATCCTACCCATCAAACCACAGACCACTTGAATCCATAAATTTTCGGACCGCTTTATCGCCTATTATTCAAACATTGTGGTATACTAATCGGCTGAATTTTATCCTTTTTGCACCAATGGCCGGCCACAGGCTGCCGATTATCATTTTGCCGCCTTTCAAGAAAGCAAATCATGCAGACAGGTTTCAATCCATAATCAACAAGATATTTAAGGGCTTACGATGAGCGTAACTGTAGAAACTCTAGAAAATTTGGAACGCAAAGTAATTGTGTCTCTGCCTTGGGCCGATATCAACGCAGAAACCGACAAACGTTTGAAACAAACCCAACGCCGCGTAAAAATCGACGGCTTCCGTCCGGGAAAAGCCCCATTAAAAATAGTTGCACAGATGTACGGTGCAAGTGCGCAAAACGACGTGGTGAACGAATTGGTCCAACGCACATTCTACGACATAGCCGTGAGCGAAAATCTGAAAGTAGCCGGCTTTCCGCGTTTTGAAGGCATTGAAGAGCAAGATGATCAAGAATCTTTCAAAATCGCTGCGATTTTCGAAATATTCCCTGAAATCATAATCGGCAATCTGTCTGCCCAAGAAGTTGAAAAAGTAACGGCCGCCGTCGGCGATGCCGAAGTGGAGCAGACCATTGAAATCCTGCGCAAACAACGTACCCGCTACAACCACGTTGAGCGCGAAGCGAAAAACGACGACCGTGTGATTATCGACTTCGAAGGCAAAATCGACGGCGAATTGTTTGAAGGCGGTTCTTCTAAAAACTACGCATTCGTATTGGGTGCAAGCCAAATGTTGCCTGAATTTGAAGCAGGCGTGGTCGGGATGAAAGCCGGAGAAAGCAAAGATGTTGAAGTGAATTTCCCTGCCGATTACCACGGTCAGGAAGTAGCAGGTAGGACCGCTGTCTTCACCATCACTTTGAACAATGTCTCCGAGCCGACTCTGCCGGAAGTAGATACCGATTTCGCAAAAGCCTTGGGCATTGAAGACGGCGATGTGTCCAAAATGCGTGAAGAAGTGAAAAAAAACGTTGGCCGCGAAGTAGAACGCCGCATCCAAAACCAAACCAAAGATTCTGTGATGGAAGCTTTGTTGAAAGCAGCCGAACTACAAGTTCCTGCTGTTTTGGTTAACGAAGAAGCCGCCCGTTTGGCCAATGAAATGAAACAAAATTTCATGAATCAAGGCATGACCGATGCTGCCAACTTGGATTTACCAATCGACATGTTCAAAGAACAAGCCGAACGCCGTGTGGCTTTGGGCTTGATTTTGGCTAAAATGGTTGAAGAAAACAAACTGGAACCAACTGAAGCGCAAATCAAAGCCATTGTGGCCAACTTTGCCGAAAGCTACGAAGATCCTCAAGAAGTGATCAATTGGTATTATGCCGACGAAAGCCGCTTGCAAGGGCCGACCTCTTTGGCCGTTGAAAACAACGTGGTTGACTTCGTATTGGGGAAAGCCAAAGTCACCGAAAAAAACTTGTCATTCGATGAAGTAATGGGTGCACAAGCCTAATCTGCCGTCTGAAACATGACCATACCCAAAGCACTAAAGCGGCGCAGAGCGTGCTTTGGTGCTTTTGTTTCTTAAGCACCTTAAGTTGAAACGCCAACCATTGGGCAACTATATACGGGAGAAACGATTTTCTTATTTCCGTATCATTTACTTACAGGAAAAGTCCATATGACTCCAGACATTCAAAACTATCTCGTTCCCACCGTCATCGAACAAAGTGGCCGTGGCGAACGCGCTTTCGATATTTACTCCCGCCTGCTGAAAGAACGCATTGTCTTTTTGGTTGGGCCTGTAACTGATGAATCCGCCAATTTGGTTGTGGCGCAATTATTGTTCTTGGAAAGCGAAAATCCAGACAAGGATATTTACTTCTACATAAATTCTCCGGGCGGTTCGGTAACAGCAGGTATGTCGATTTACGACACCATGAATTTCGTCAAACCCAACGTATCGACCCTTTGTTTGGGTCAAGCCGCCAGTATGGGGGCATTTTTGCTTTCGGCCGGCGAAAAAGGTAAACGCTTTGCCTTGCCGAACAGCCGCATCATGATTCACCAGCCATTGATTCACGGCGGCTTATCCGGCCAAGCATCCGATATTGAAATCCATGCAAAAGAGCTGATTAAAATTAAAGAAAAACTCAACCGTCTACTGGCCAAACATTGCGACCGTGATTTGGCTGATGTGCAACGCGAAACCGACCGCGACAACTATATGTCTGCCGATGAGGCCAAAGAATACGGCTTAATCGACCAAGTATTGGAAAACCGCGAGACGTTATTGGCAGAAACCAACTGAGCCGTTGAGACACAAAGACCGTCTTGAAATATATTCAGACGGCTTCTGTTGATAGATGGGCTCAAGCTGATGGGCTTTGAATATCACTTTTCCCCATTTCAGCCTTGTTTGATTTCAATATTGCACTAACACATTCACTTAAGCCTCTGTTGATAAAATAGGCTTAGCTTATAGGCTTGAAATATCACTTTTCCCATTTCAGCCTTGTTTGATTTCAATGTTGCGCTAACACATTTACTTAGGGGCTGAAGCAGATTGGCAGTCATGTCAGACGGCAAAAATAAAGATAACCATTGCAAATTAACAAAGAATGTCCAAAGAAAACTCCTCCGGTTTTTCGTACCGTAAGCCACAGCCCGTGCAGCCGCTGATATTCTGGGTATCCGGCCCGGTTGGGCTATGTTAGCCTATCGCAAAACCCGCCAAGCGGCTGCCTGTCATTTGGCGCAGGAAGCCGGCGGGGTTTTCAGAGGCCCTACCGGGCCGAACGGGGCTATTTCGGCGGTCGGCGTAAGGGTAAACGCGGATACGCGGCAGCAAGGAAAGCGGCTGTATCCGGCACCTTAAAGCGGCAGGGAAAGGTTGGTACCGCCGTTGCAGGGGATAACAGGAAGGATGCCTTATTTCCGGTTATCAAACAGCAAACAACACCTGACAGCATTGTTTATACCGGTAGTGACAGGGGGCTGTGGCGTGCTTGATGCGGGCAGCGCATCAACCGTTCACAGCTTTTTGCATACCGTCAAAACCCTATCGGCGGCATTGCAAATTGTTGGAACCGGGCGAAGTGCGTCTTGCGCAAATACAATGGGGTTGGCTGTAAACCTTTCCCGCTGTCCTTGAAATGATGCGGGTTCCGCTTTGACTTTGGCGCACCGTCCGGGCAGCTTGAAATGCTGCGGAAATGGTGTGGTGTTTGGAGTTAATTTACGTCAGCCCCTTTATTTAAATCAAAAAGTCCGTCTGAAATATTTCAGACGGACTTTTTGCATCACATATTACTCACGACGATGAGGCAACTCGTCGTCAGTCAACGGTTTGATGTACCAAATATCACGACAATAATCGACAATCGATCGGTCTGACGAAAAAAAGCCCATATTGGCAATATTAATCAAAGCAGAACGGTTCCAAGCGGCTTTATCTTTAAAATGCACATCCGCTTTGGCTTGGGTGTCGATGTAGCTGCGGAAGTCGGCCATCAATTGGTAATGGTCACCGGAAGGTTGCAATACATCGTTGTAACGGGTCGGCTCTTCCGGAGAGAATGTCCCGTGGCTGATTTGGTTCACCACGCGGCGCAAGTCATTATCTTGTTCGATATAACTCAACGGATCGTAACCCTTGCGGCGGATTTCTTCTACTTGCCCAACGGTGTTACCGAAGATATAGCAGTGTTCTTCACCGACTTTATCCAAAATCTCCACGTTGGCGCCGTCCAAAGTACCCATGCAAATCGCGCCATTCAGAGCGAATTTCATGTTACTGGTACCTGATGCTTCCGTACCGGCTAATGAAATCTGTTCGTGCACGTCGGCAGCAGGAATGATAATTTGCGCCAAGCTCACGCTGTAGTTCGGAATGTAAACCACTTTAATCAAATTGCGGATACGGCTGTCGTTGTTGATGACTTTGGCCACATCGTTAATCAGACGGATGATTTTCTTCGCCATGTAGTAAGCAGAGGCAGCTTTACCGGCAAAGATAAACACGCGCGGTTGCCAATCGGCATCAGGGTTTTCCAAGATTTTGTTGTAACGGTCAACGATATGCATCACGTTCAAAGCTTGGCGTTTGTATTCGTGGATACGTTTGATTTGAATATCAAACAGCGCCTCAGGGTTAACCTTGATGTTCAGTTCATTTTCAATGTAGTCGGCCAGTCGCACTTTTGCGGCTTTTTTTACTTCGGCAAACTCGGCCTGAACATCAGGATTGTCGGTTTTTTCGTTCAGTTTCGCCAAATTATCCAAGTGCAGACGCCAATCTTGTTCACCCAAATGTTTGTCCAAGAACGAAGTCAGTGCCGGATTGGCAATATTAATCCAGCGGCGCGGTGTCACACCATTGGTCACGTTGGTGAAGCGTTCTGGGAATATTTTGGCAAAGTCGGCAAAAATAGTATTGACCATTAAATCGGAGTGGATTTTGGCCACGCCGTTGACTTTGTGCGAGCCGATAACTGCCAACCACCCCATGCGCACGCGGCGACCGTGGGTTTCGTCAATAATCGACACACGGCTGATAAATTCGTCGTCAAAATTACCAATGGCACGCAATGCATTCAGGAAGTGGGCGTTGATTTCGAAAATGATATCCAAGTGGCGCGGCAACAAGCGACCCATCAGGTCAACCGGCCATGTTTCTAAGGCTTCGCTCATCAAAGTGTGATTGGTGTATGAGAACACTTTGCAGGAAATATTCCACGCCTCCGTCCACGACAAGCCTTCTTCGTCAATCAAAATGCGCATCAATTCAGGAATCGCCAATACCGGATGGGTATCGTTCAAGTGAATCGCCACTTTATCGGCCAAGGTGCGGATATTTGGAAAACGGCATTTATGGCGCGCAATGATGTCTTGTACTGAAGCGGAAACCAAGAAATATTCTTGTTTCAAGCGCAATTCACGACCGCTTTCGGTTGAGTCATTCGGATACAATACGCGGGAAATGTTTTCGTCGCTGTTTTGTGCGCGCACGGCAGATACATAGTCGCCGCGGTTAAAATCCGCCAAATCAAACAGATTACCGGCATGCGCCGTCCACAAACGCAACGGGTTGGCTACATCACCACCGTAGCCCGGAATAATTTCATCATAAGCCCAAGCCGAAATTTCTTCGCTCGGATGCCATTCTTTTTTGTCGCCCATATTCAATACTTGGCCGCCGAAGCTGACCGCATATTGCTTGTTCGGACGGGCAAACTGCCATGCCAAATCCTGATCCAGCCACAAATCCGGTTTTTCAACCTGCTGGCCATCAACGATTTCTTGTTTGAACATACCGTATTGATAGCGGATGCCGTAGCCCATGGCCGGAATGCGCAAAGTGGACAAAGAATCCAAGAAGCACGCTGCCAAGCGGCCCAAGCCGCCGTTGCCCAAGCCCGGATCTTGTTCTTGTTCGCACACGTCGGCAAAATCTTTGCCCAATTGTTTGAACGCTTCTTCAAATTCAGCATACACACCTTCATTAATCAAGGCATTGACAAACGAACGACCTAACAAAAATTCCATGGAAAGGTAGTAAACCATACGTTTGCTGTTTTCGATGTGGGCTCGGCGGGTTTTGAGAAAATCCTCAGCAATCAGGTCACGCGCCGCCAGCATCGCGGCATTCAGCCATTGATGTTCGTCGGCATCTTTCGGGTCGACACCTAAAATAAAAATCAGTTTGTAAACAATCGATTTACGGATGGTTTCTGCATCAGGCTTCGGCATAACATAATCGTAGCCTGGGATAGGAAGTTTCTGAGCCATGATAGCCTCTCTTTTTTCGTGTGTTTTAAAACACAATGATAAAATTAGGCCGTCTGAACATGCAAACGGCAAAATCGGAAAATCTGCCTATTAAATAACGTGATTCAATACGGTTAATGCGGTGTAAAACTACACAAACTGCTTTCTTTCCGGCAGCAGCTGTATCTTTCTGTCTGCCAAATAATTCAGACGGCCTCAAATCAGTTCGCACTATCTTGAACCGATATGTTCCGATTTTATCTTACCCTCCATTAAAAGACTATTGAAATCTATACTTTATTTGCTTTTCGCAAAACCCAGATACCCATGTGTGCCACTTCGCATTGTCGGGTACTCAGTTCGTAATTAAATTTCTGAGATGGTACGCAAGAAACTTTCCAACTTCCTTGAGGCAGGTTAAATAACTGTGCACTACGCTTGCCGTTGACCAATAACAACCATTCGTCATCCAGTAAAACCTGCATCGCTTTCACGCTGTGGTTGTTCCAGCATTTGTCCGTCATTTCAAGGCCGTTTGAATTGAGCCATGTGACGTGTGTTTTATCCCACCATACATCTGAATTTAATAAATTGATTTGTTTTCGGATTTCAATCAGTTCACGCACATAATCCTGCAAGATGTGCGGTTCGGACGGCCAATCCAGCCATGTGGTTTCATTGTCTTGGCAGTAGCCGTTGTTATTGCCCCGCTGGCTGTTGCCGAATTCGTCGCCGGAAAGCAACATGGGTGTACCGGCGGATAAAAACAGCGAAGCAAGCAAGGCTTTTGCGGTATATTCGCGCGCCTGCAATACGCATGGGTCAGCACTTTCGCCCTCAACGCCATGGTTATAGCTGAAGTTTTCATTGTGGCCGTCGCGGTTTTGTTCGCCGTTGGATTCGTTGTGCTTTTCGTTGTAACTCACTAAATCCTGCAGGGTGAAGCCATCGTGTGCGGTAATAAAATTCACACTGGCCGACGGCAATCTTCCGCTGTGGCCGAACATATCGGCAGAACCCGATAACCGTTCGGCAAATGAGCCGAGATTACCGTTTTCCCAGTTCCAAAACGCACGCATATCATCGCGGAATAAGCCGTTCCACTCGGCAAAAGGCTGTGGGAATTTGCCCACATGATAGCCGTCTTCACCGATATCCCACGCCTCGGCAATCATTTTACGACCAGCCAACAACGGATCTTGGAACAGCATATTGAAGAAGCAGCCATAGGCTTCAAACGCCGGTTCGCGGCCTAAAATCGTGCCCAAGTCAAAGCGGAAACCGTCGACATGAAATTCTTCCACCCAGTAGCGCAGGCTGTCCATCACCCAGCGGCTGATGTCGCGTTTGACTACTTTCAGCGTATTGCCGCAGCCCGACCAGTTTTCATACTCATGCTGCCCGTTTTGCCAATACCACAGCGAATTATCCAGGCCGCGCTGGCATAAAGTCGGGCCTTCCACATCTTGTTCGGCGGTATGGTTGTAAACCACATCTAGAATCACTTCGATACCTGCCGCATGCAAAGCTTTAACTGCCTGTTTGAATTCTTTAGCTGCATTTTTCGGATTGCCGGCATAATCAGGTTCCACTGCAAAATGCGAATAGGTGTTGTAACCCCAATAATTGGACAAACTGATTTTCTGTAAATGATATTCGTCTAAATGCTGATGTATCGGCAGCAGCTCGACCGTGGTGATACCCAATTGTTGCAAATAAGCAATCACGCGTTTATCGGCCAATGCTTGATAGGTGCCCGCGTGCACCAAATCGGGAAACTGCTTGGTGAAGCCCTTGACATGCACTTCATAAATCACGGTTTTACCCCAGGCAATATCGGGATGGAAGTCATTGCCCCAATCAAAATCAGAAGGTTCCACCACCACACTTTTGGGCGCAATGGCGGCATTATCGCGGCCGTCTGAATGATGAAACCATGCCATTTCTTTTTCATCGCGGTATTGAGGTACACCGTCAATTTGCTTCGAATAGGGATCAATCAGCAGCTTTTGCGGATTGAAAAAAGCACAATGTGCACCATAGCCCTGCCCATAGGCACGGAATCCGTAGCGTTGTCCGGCTTTGACATTGGGTACAAAGCCGTAAAACACCGTGCCTGAGCGGCAAGGCATGGTCAAACGCGTTTCTTTTTCCCCGTCAAACAAACACAATTCAACCGATTGTGCATAATACGAAAATACAGCAAAATTTACCCCGTTTTCCTGCAGCGATACGCCCAAAGGATACGGGCGTCCTGCTTCAATATGCCATTCGGCACTCATATGGCTTGCCTTAATTTAATTTATTTAAGCTGACGATAAAGTACGTCAGGCCATCTGAACATGCAAACACCGGTATTTCAACAATATATCTGACCGAAACCGCTGTTTCAGACGGCCTCTGAAACAGCGGTTTTCCGATTTACTGCCTATTTTTCAACAGTACCGCCTTGCGGTTCGGCGGCAGCATCAAGCGTTTCGTGCTTATCGGCGGCTTTATACAAATACACCGTGGCCAACGGCGGAATTTTCACTGATAAAGAATTCTGTTTGCCATGCGATGCGATTTCCTCACTTGCCACGTCCACCCCGACACTCACGCCGCTGCCTTTGTAGGCAATTCGGTCGGAATTCATGATTTCACTGTATACCCCGGCTTTCCTCACACCAAAGCGGTAATCATCATGCACCACCGGTGTAAAGTTGCTGATGACGATGACGGTGTTGCCTGCGCGGTCACAGCGTTCGAACACGAATATCGAATTGTTGATGTCGTCGGTCACCAACCATTCAAAGCCTTCCGGCCATTGGTCAAGCTGATAAAGTGGCGCGTTAGCCTGATAGATATGGTTCAAATCGCGCACATAATCCTGCATGCCTTTATGCCAGCCGCCTTCTTCTTCCAGCAAATACCAATCCAAGCCTTCGTTATAGTTCCACTCGCGGCCTTGCGCAAATTCGTTGCCCATAAATAGCAGTTTTTTGCCCGGGAAGCCAAACATAAAGCCGTAATAAGCGCGTAAGTTGGCAAACTGCTGCCAGCAATCGCCCGGCATACGTCCCAACAGCGAATATTTGCCGTGTACCACTTCATCGTGTGACAGAGGCAACACGAAGTTTTCGCTATATTGATACATCATGGCGAAGGTGATTTTATCGTGATGGTATTTGCGGTTGACCGGGTCTTCCTGCATGTAGCGCAAGGTGTCGTTCATCCAACCCATGTTCCATTTGTAGCTGAAATTCAAACCTTCTTGGCGGGTGACATTCGGGAAGGAAGTCGAATCTTCGGCAATCTCCGTCGCATTGGGCACTTCTGTTTTCAACATGGTGTTGGTATCATGCAAGAACGCAATCGCTTCCAAGTTTTCATTGCCGCCGTATTGGTTCGGAACCCATTCGCCTTCTTTGCGCGAATAATCACGATTAATCATGGACGCAATCGCATCTACGCGTAAACCGTCGAAACCGAAACGCTCAATCCAATACAGTGCATTGCCTTGCAGGAAATTTTTCACTTCGTTGCGGCCGAAGTTGTAAATCAGCGTATTCCAATCCTGATGATAGCCTTCGCGCGGGTCGGCGTGTTCGTATAAGGCCGTGCCGTCGAATTTGTTCAAACCGTGGTCGTCCACGGGGAAATGGCCTGCTACCCAGTCGAGTATCACACAAATGCCGGCATCGTGTGCCGCTTTAATCAGGGCGCGCAATTCATCGGGCGAACCGAAACGGCTGGTCGGCGCATACAAACCGGTAGCCTGATAGCCCCATGAGCCGTCAAACGGGTATTCCGAAATCGGCAGCAATTCAATGTGGGTAAATCCCATATCTTTGACATACGCCACCAATTCGGTTGCCAACTGCCCGTAAGTCAGCCAAAAATTGTTTTCCGGATTGCGCTTCCACGAACCTAAATGCACTTCGTAAATACTGATCGGCGCATCAATAGCGTTGGCACGGGCGCGGAATTCCGGCTCGGCCACTTTGTCGGGCAAACCGCGCACCACCGAAGCCGTGCCCGGACGCAATTCGGCAGCAAAGGCATAAGGATCGGTTTTTTGGCGCACATTGCCGTGTACATCACGAATTTCGAAGCGGTATAAATCATTGAGTCTGATGCCCGGGATAAACATATCCCAAATGCCGTTGTTGCGGTGGAAGCGCATCACATGGCGGCGGCCGTCCCATCGGTTGAATTCGCCGATTACAGAAACGCGCTGGGCATTCGGTGCCCATACGGCAAAGCTCACGCCTTTGACACCGTCCACTTCGGCAAAATGCGCGCCCAAGATTTCGTACGGCCGTAAATGCTTACCTTCCGCCAACAACCATAAATCGATGTCTTGCAAAGCCGTGCCGAAACGGTAAACGTCTTCTTCGCGCACTGTATCGCCTTCTTCACTGTATTTCACGCTTAAGGCATAATCCGGCGCATTCTCCGGCAGCACGGCCGTAAAGAAACCGCGTTCGTCGATTTTTTCAGACGGCCTGATGGGTTTTCCGTCATGGCGGTCGATGATGTCCACGCCGAACGCACCCGGAATCAGCGTCCGCACCACTTCACCGCCCTCCGCCAAACGGTGCCTGCCCAGATAGGCGAACAAATCGTTGTGGGTAGCCAGAAACAGGCTCTCGACTGTGTCGCGTTCGACAGCATCCAGCTCGTGATAAGCCTTGGTGTGACTGTTTTTCTTCATGCGTACCTCGTCAATCATGGCAAGTTGTCCGCTCATCAAACGGTGGTTAGAGAAATTTTCCAGCGTAACCGGCATTTTGCGCGCCCAATTCGGATAGCCTTCGGCCACACCCGGCATGTTCAGATTATCGCTCACGCCCAGCAGGTTCTCTAATTGCAGGGCAAGCAGTTTGCACTCGGTCTGGGCGGCGTAGCGGTGCACTGCGCTCATTAAGCTTTCGGTCATTTCAGACGGCATGGCCGCATCTTCGGGCAGGCACCGGTTTTGTTTCAATTTGGCAAACAAATCGGCTTTGTCGTGTCCGCGCTGTTGCAAGGCCGTCTGAAACGATTCGTCATCGGCAATCGTACCCAAACGATGCATGACGGCCAGATCTTTACCTGTCCAATACGCCGCGAGCGGTGCAACGTCGTGCGTGCTGATGACTGCAATCGCTTGGTGCGGATAATCTTGCGGCCATTCGAAACCTTGCGCATTTTTGCTGAAATACACCACTTTATAAGAATACACCTGATAGCGGTAAAGTAATTCCCGCGCCTGATCCGGCACCGTGCCCAAGTCCTCGCCAATAATCACGCATTGATGGCGCCGGCTTTCCAAAGCCAAAATGGCAAACATCGCTTCGGCATCGTAATGCACATATGCGCCGTGGCCGGCGGTTTGGCTGCCTACTACCCACCACAGGCGGCACAGAGCCATCACATGGTCGATGCGCAATACGCTGTATAAGCGCATATTTTCACGCAACAATCGGGCGAATTTTTCATAGCCGTTGTGTTTGAGCGCGTAAGGATTGAGCGGCGGCAGATTCCAGTTTTGACCGGCCGGGCCCAACGGATCCGGCGGCGCACCGACCGACATATCCATGCAGTAATCTCGGCGGTTGAGCCACGTATCCGAGCTGCCACGTGCCACGCCTACGGCCAAATCGCCGTAAATGCCCAGTTTCACGCCGTGTTTTTGCGCAGCCTGGTTCACTTCGTCCAATTGCTGCGCACACAACCATTGCAGCCACATATAAAAACGGATTTCGCGCTCATGGCCTTTGGCAAAATTCTGTACTGCTTCGCTCTGCGGATTTTGGTACTCAGACGGCCATGATGTCCAACCGATGCCACCTGGTTGGCTGTAATATTGATCTAAAGCTTCAAACAAACCAAAACCGCGCAACGCTTCGCCTTTTTCAGCGGCAAAGGCGGCAAAGGCTTCACGCTCGCGTCGTGCTTCTCCGCATTCTTCTTTCTCAAACGTATCAAACGCCAGTTGCAGCGCATCGCGCTTAAACGCCCAAACAGCAGTATAGGCAACGGTATCTGTTACACGCAGGGCGGCGATGCGTTGCTGGATATTTGGTTGGGTCAGCCATTTTTTAGCTTTTTCTCCATAACGGAAGGCAGCTACCTTGGATACGTCCAAATAAATCGGATTGAGCCATTCACGCGATGACGGGCTATACGGGCTGGCATAAGCCGGGCGGCCGGTAAACAAAGCATGCAGCGGATTGATGCCGACAAAATCCAATTGTTTGGCGGCCGCAAACGCCATCAATTCCGCCAAATCGGTAAAATCGCCAATGCCCCAGTTGCGCTCGGAACGCAGGCTGTAAAGATGCACGGTCAGGCCGTTCATTCTCAGACCGTCTGAAAGCGTTTTTGGCTGATACACCGATTTCGGTGCCACAATCAAACGCAGCTTCAAAGCCTCGCCGTCCGCTTCCGCCGACAACACATAATACCCGGCAGCCAATTCGGGCAATTCCACCTGCACGCTGCCGTTGTCGTCATGTTGCGCAGTCAAAACCAAACATTCTCCCGCTCCGTTTTTCAAACTGTATTGTGCCGCCGCGTTGAATGCAGACGGCAAACCCATACGTTGCACTTCCTGTTCTCGCGCCACCACGGTATCGGCAAAAAGGCCGTCTGAAACATCTGTTCGCTGTAATGATTGGAGAATCGCCTGCAAGACCTCAGGCGTAGTTTTGTGGTAAACGCCGCTGATATCGTAAAAGCCTAAACCAATACCGTATTCGCCAGCCTGTGTTTCTAATGGGTTCATCGCGTAAATCTGCCGTTGCGGTCAGGGTTGTGGGAAATTAATCTTAATATAGATTGGATGGCATCAAGAATGTACTTTTGACATAAACTGCCGATAAAACACAATTTTCCCGGCTTCATCTGATTTCGTCCAAAACTTTGGCAGGCTTATCAACAGCGTGTATTAGATCATGAATCAAAGCAAAGCCGTCTGAAGGGTCCGACACGCGTGTCAAAACTTTTCAGACGGCCTTTTTATCATCCGCTCGCATAATTTTAGTGGTGGTGACCATGCAGACCATGTACATGACCGTGTTCGATTTCTTCAGCAGAAGCGTCACGAATGGCGTCGACAGTCGCTTTAAACAACACTTTCATTCCAGCCAAAGGATGGTTGCCGTCAACCACAGCTTTACCGTCGGCCACATCGGTCACGCGGTAAATCAATACTTCGCCGGTTTCCGGATCGTCGGCTTCAAACATCATGCCTGCTTCGACTTCAACCGGGAACACACCGACATCTTCAATGCGTACCAATTCCGGATCTTGTTCGCCGAACGCATCATCGGGCGACAATGCCACTTCTACTGTATCGCCGATATTTTTGCCGTGTAATGCCTCCTCGACCAAAGGAAAAATACCATCGTAGCCGCCGTGCAGATACACGATAGGCTCTTCGGTTTTATCCAATAATTGGTTGTTGGCATCGTACATTTCATAATGCAGGGATACCACGGAATTTTTAGCAATCGCCATTTTGTCGTCCTTGTCTTAGTATTACCACGTTGATACAGGCTGCATTCTAACACAGAGCCACGGATTGAAGTGTGTCATTCTTATGGCACCGAAGGCACACCAGTAAGCACCATCTTCGCTCGATTGCAAATTAAAACCCGACTTTTCACAAAATTAATATTTATTGTTTTTTTCACCAACTAAATTAATTGCAAAAATTTCTCAAAATTTAACACCTTGCGGATTTTTTACGCATTTGTTACCAGTACTTTGAATCTGGCCGATAAACATTTGAAGTCGGGAATGTTTATCTGAAATTTACTTGAAATTTATAACAAAAATTCCAATAAGCAGGAACTATTTTATAATTTATCAAACTAAGTAATTCATTCTGCGCGTTCTTCTCTTAATTATTCTGCGCCGTTACAATGGCTTATTTATATAGTGAGGCATAATTAAGAAAGTTCAGTAATGAATTTCTACTGAAGAGGCCGCTATGCGGCCATTTTTTAGTTTTTACTTTAAATCGATTTAAAAAGAAGGTTACAAAATGAAAAATTCATTGTTTGCTGCTGCTTTATTGTCTTTGACTTTGGCTGCCTGCGGTGATTCCGAGCCAGCTAAAGAAGCTGCCGAAACTGCTACTGAAGCAACTGTTGAAGCTGCCTCCGAAGCTGCCGCCGCCGCTACCGAAGCAACTGTTGAAGCTGCCTCCGAAGCTGCCGCCGCCGCTACCGAAGCAACTGTTGAAGCTGCCTCCGAAGCTGCCGCTGCCGCCACTGAAGCCGCTTCTGCTGCTGTTACAGCAACCGACGCTGCTGCTTCTGCAGTTGCCGCTTCTGAAGCAAAATAATATATTAATAAATTCTGACTCAGAATAAACAAAAGCAGGATACTTTTCCAAGTATTCCGCTTTTGTTTTCAGGCGGCTTAAATTCCCATTCCGCTCTCATCTCAGTCTGACTCAAGATTTGCGCTATAATCCTGATTCACATCACAACAAAATCATCAACAATCAGGCACAGTATGCACACCAATCTGCCCACCTCGTTTCAAACATTTTTAGATGCTTCGGAAATTCTCGAACCACCCTCCCCGCCCATCATTGACCAACGCCGTCGTTTTACCTCAACACCGGATATTATTCTGCAGCCGAATTCCGTTTCAAGCGTGCAGAAAATCCTGTGCTTTTGTCATAAAAACCGCATCACCGTTACCCCGCAAGGCGGCAATACCGGCTTGTGCGGCGCAGCGGTTGCCCGTCAGGGCGTGTTGCTCAGCCTTTCCAAACTCAACAAACTGCGCGAAATCAATTTGGCCGACAATAGCATGACCATCGAGGCCGGCATGATTCTGCAGCACGCCCAACAGGCCGCTGCCCAAGCCGGGCGACTGTTTCCTTTAAGTTTGGCCAGCGAAGGTTCCTGCCAAATCGGTGGCAACATCGCCTGTAATGCCGGCGGCCTGAATGTATTGCGCTACGGCGCCATGCGCGATTTAGTATTGGGTTTGGAAATCGTCCTGCCCGACGGCACATTGGTTTCCCACTTACAACCCTTACATAAAAACACCACCGGCTACGACTTGCGCCATCTGTTTATTGGCAGCGAAGGCACGCTCGGTGTCATTACTGCCGCTACATTGAAGCTTTCCGCCTGCCCACAAACCACGGCCACTGCCTGGATTGGTTTGCCAAGCATTGATGGAGCCGTGAAGCTGCTCACCAAAATCCAAAGCCATTTTGACGAACGCTTGTGCAGCTTCGAACTCATCAGCCGCTTTGCCTTGGATTTATCTGCCAAATTCAGCCAGTTAACCAAACCGGCCGATGCCGATTGGCACATTCTGATGGCACTGACCGATTCGGTTCCCGACACCGATTTGGCCGAACAATTGGCCGAATACCTTTATCGCCAAGGCTATGAAAACAGCGTATTGGCACAATCCGAGCAAGAACGCCAAGAGCTATGGGCTTTGCGCGAAAACATCTCTGCCTCGCAACGTAATCTGGGCACCAGCATTAAACACGACATCGCCACCCCGATTGCCCGTGTCGCTGATTTTGTGACCGAGTGCTCCGCCGCATTGAAAGCGCGTTTTGCCGATATCCAAATCGTCTGCTTCGGCCACTTGGGCGACGGCAGCCTGCACTACAACACCTTCCTGCCCGACATCATGGGTAATGAAGTGTATGAATACGAAGACATCATCAACACCATCGTTTACCGGCATATACTGAAACACTGCGGTACCATCGCCGCCGAACACGGCATCGGCAAAATCAAAAACCATTGGATTCCCCATGTGCGTACCGAAGCCGAAATTGCCTTAATGCGCGCCATCAAGGCCCAATTGGATCCGCACAACATCATGAACCCCGGCAAACTGCTGCCTTAAGCGTTTTCGTACAAAGGCCGAGATCTCTGCAAAACTCAGACCAAACCAACAAAACAGTATCCGCCTTTATCGGACATTGGGCCGATAAAGGCAGTCTGGGCCTGTTCGGATTTGACGAAAGATTCAGGCCGTCTGAAAAAGCATATTCCTTTTCAGACGGCTTCTTGCTTAAATTTTAAGCATTAATTATTTCTTTTTCGAACTCAACCGATAACATTGGTCATCCACATGATTCGCACATCATTACACACGTTCATGCCAAATATCAGCCAAATTTATCCCTGAATATATTACGAATCAAGCGTTCCTGAAATTACGTGTCTTGTACCTAAAATTACGATAGTGCAATGCCCCGAAATTTCCCAAAAAGTCGCCCCTTTGCAATTTAACATTGGAAAAGGGGCTGCCGATTAATCTACTGACCTAGGATAACCGGTTATGGCTGATTCTAAACGAAGCACACAAGATATTCCAGCCACCCGTATGGCGGAAATTTCCGAACGCAATCAAGGCTTGCTGTTTGACCAGCCTGAAATATCAGGCAATCAGAACAAGGTTGCTGTTCAGTCCCGTCTGTCCCTCAGAAGACACCCGACCGCCGATTTTTTTGTGATTGATGTGTTTGATGCTGCCTTATAAAGACGATTTGGCAAGTATGGAACACTTGTTTTTTATGCTAAAAGCTGGCGGTAAATGCCAACGCTTTTGCGAACATAACGGCAACTCTGTTGTTGTTATGCCTGGGGAAAGCAGCTGCGCTACTATACACGACAAAGATATTCGGATTTACTGCATCTCGGCTTTGATGGCAGCTCGGAATAGGGGCAAACCGCTTAACCGTACTGTGCGTTTTACTGCGTATGATTTTTTGGTTTCGCCAAACAGGCCAACTACTGGGGCTAACTATAATCTCTTGCGCGAATTCCTTTGCCGAATAGCAGGAATTCGGATTGTTACCAGTATAAAAACAGGCAGTTATCGTCAGGAAAGCAACCTTGGGTTACTGGACAAAATAGACATTATCTACAAAGACGAAACAGACGAAAACAACCTGATTATTGCGATTGAAGTAACGTTCCCTGATTGGCTTTACCAATTGATTGAAACGCAACGGGTTAAAACTATCTTGCCCGATTATTTTAGGCTGCGTAAACCGCTTGACAGGCGCATTTACGAATTGTGCGGCAAACAGGCAGATTGGACGGTTTTTCTTGATTTGCTGCATAAAAAATCAGGTAGTACATCTACATTGTACCGTTTCAGACAAGCTATTAAAGAATTGGTTGCAAGCAACGATTTACCCGATTACCGCCTGCAATACTATGAAAAAAAAGACATTACCAAAGAGAAACCGAACTTTATCAACTCTGTTGAAAAAGAGAAAATTTTGAGTTGGGCTTTATGAATCGAAACAGTTTTTATTATTGACAATTTTGATGGTGACTATTTTCTAATCATTAATAATAATAGAAAATTAAAAGGGTTGGTTAGAATATGTTTCATAAGAAAATTAAAGAGTTGTTTAGCGAAACTACTAAAGGCAATACTGGTAAGCAAGCTATTTTAATGTTTGCCTTGATGCTATAGTCAAAGAAATTAAAAAAACAGTACAAATCCGCATAAAGTAAAAGAAAAGGGTATCGATGCAGTCAAGCCGCCAATCCTGACGTATTTTCTTAATCCGAGCCCAATATTTTTCAACAGGGTTAAAGTCAGGACGATAAGG
>NZ_PXYY01000051.1 GCF_003013245.1 Neisseria iguanae | reverse complement strand
CTGAAAGGTAGGAAATACGCCCTGAAAAAGGGAAAATAAGGGCGGAGACAGTACTCAAAAAGGCAAAGCGGTTAATTGGTAACCCAATTAACTGCTTTGGTTGGTGTCTTTGTATTTTGCAAAGGCCCTGGCCTGCTTTTCATGTTTGGTCATGCAATCAGGTATGGGAGTAGGGCGCGTTTTGTGGCATAATCTGTCTCCTATCCCTTTTTCAGCCGCAGGCATCCGGCGTTGCGGTTTCAATCTATTATCCTGATGCTTTTTTCAGACGGTCTCAATGATATGGCCGTCTGAAATAGAAAGATACGTCTATGAATCCATTTGCAACTTTGGGCTTGGGTAACGAAATCGTTTCTGCCTTAAGCCAGCAAGGCTATCAAAACCCGACGCCGATTCAGGCCGCCGCCATTCCGAAAGCCTTGGCGGGACACGATTTGCTGGCAGCCGCGCAAACCGGTACCGGCAAAACTGCTGCGTTTATGCTGCCGAGTTTGGAGCGTTTGAAACGCTACGCCACAGTCAGCACATCCCCGGCCATGCACCCTGTGCGCATGCTGGTGTTGACGCCAACACGCGAATTGGCCGACCAAATCGACCAAAATGTGACAGGATACATCAAAAATCTGCCGTTGCGCCATACCGTGTTGTTCGGCGGTGTGAACATGGACAGGCAAACCGCCGAGCTGCGCGCCGGTTGCGAAATCGTGGTGGCCACCGTCGGCCGCCTGCTTGACCATGTGAAGCAGAAAAACATTAATTTAAACAAAGTCGAAATTGTAGTATTGGATGAAGCCGACCGCATGCTGGATATGGGCTTTATCGACGATATCCGAAAAATCATGCAGATGCTGCCTAAGCATCGCCAGACCTTGCTCTTTTCCGCCACTTTCTCGCCACCGATTCGCAAATTGGCGCAAGATTTTATGAATGCGCCGGAATTGGTAGAAGTGGCAGCTCAAAACACCACCAATGCCAACGTCGAGCAGCACGTCATCGCGGTGGACGGCATACAGAAACGCAATCTTTTGGAGCGTTTGATTGTTGATTTGAACATGAACCAAGTCATCGTGTTCTGTAAAACCAAGCAAAGTGTCGATCAAGTGACGCGCGATTTGGTGCGCCGCAACATCGCCGCCCAATCGATTCACGGCGACAAATCGCAACAAACCCGGTTGGAAACACTCAATGCGTTTAAAGAAGGCAGCCTGCGCGTGTTGGTGGCCACCGATGTGGCAGCGCGTGGTTTGGACATCGCCGAGCTGCCGTTTGTGATCAACTACGAGCTGCCGACGCAAGCCGAAGATTATGTGCACCGTATCGGCCGAACCGGTCGCGCCGGTGCGGATGGTGTGGCGATTTCGCTGATGGACAAAACCGAGCAAAGAATGTTTGAATCCATCAAGGAATTAATCGCCAGCGATTTACCGATAGAGCGAATTGAAGGTTTCGAGCCGGAATGGTTGGGTGGTAAAACGGTGGCAGAACCCCGACGCAGGCCGCCTGAAAGCCGCAGCCGTGATGATGACCGCAAAGATCGCAGCCCGCGAATCGAACGTTGCCAACGCAACGAGCGTCAAGAAAAAGCGCGTGCCGATCGCAACGATCCGGGTATCGCATGTGGCAAAATTGCCGGACGCCACCGCCGACGCCGTGGCGAACGCCAGCCTTGCGCATTGCTCCAACCGAATTTCGGGGTAGACTGATCCGCTTCATGTGTGATGGTTTGCGCATTGCGTATTGAAAATCAAAAAGGCCGAGACTTTTGTAAGCCGGCCAAACCGGCCAAACCAATCTTGAACCCTGATTTGGTTGATTCGTCATTGCTACCCTCAATCACGACACGGTTGTTCAAACCGGAGTGCGCGCCTTTCGTTTTCTTCCGGCTGTTTTTTCTGCCATAATTCCGTAATCATTGATGTAGAATTTAACGATGCAAGCCATTGAATGGATAAACATTTCATTTTTGTCATTAACGATAGTGTCTTTTGAACGGTGTAAACTTTACACCGCCAAATGAAACCAAATCCCACTGATACCACTCCATCACCTTGCAGACTTGATTCTGCAACTACCGAAAACCCCGGTAAACCATCAGTAATATAGGAATATACAATATGAAGACTTTATTTATCTCCGTTGCGACCGCTGCGTTGCTGTTAAACGCGTGTTCGAGCAACAAAACTGCTGAGACACCAAATCCGGTTCCGCAAATCAGCGCTGAAGAAGCCATTACCCAATGTCGGCAAGCTGCCGGTGAAAATACCGACCGCGCTGCGTTTGATGCCTGCATGAAAGACAAAGGCTTCCAACGCAAAGCTGATGGGCAAGCTCCGGCTGACGCAGCTGCTGCGGCTGCACAATAAGCAGCATCAAATCAAGATAACGGGCTTTTTTTACTCCCTGAAAAATCCGTTATAGAATAACTTGAAAACAAAGGCTGTCTGAACAGATGTGGTGCAAATCAATGATTTAGCTTCCATCCTTATTCAAACAGCCTTTGAAGTCACGAGCGTTTACAGCGCGCGGTCAAAATACAAACTTACCTCACTGGCTTCGCTCATGCGCATCAGATAATCCATCACTTTTTGCGGCCATTTGATGCCGCGCACCACAGTCAGGTTGCGCAAAATCGGGAACAGCAAAATATCTTCCATCGCAGCTTCACCATTCGCACCTACGCCTTCGTTGCCGATTAATGCATCCAGTTCCCGTAAATCGGCATTGATGCGCTCGAGATATTGCGCCGTTTTGTTCAGATTGGTTTCAAAATTGCCGATATTCTGCTCTTTTTTATCGACAAAATATTTGACCGCTTGCAGGGTAGCAAACTCCGGCAAACCGATTTTAACCACGCGCGGCTGCACCAGTTTGTTATTGTATCCACCGACTTTATCCAGCCAAGCCTGCAATTCGGGGCGGATATCTTCTTTCAGACGGCCCTTGCCTGCCTGCCCGTCAACATAGCGCACGATATCCAAACTTTCGCCCATAAACAAGCCGTCTTTTTTCTGCAAAATCGGTACTTGTTTGGCACCAATCATACCGACAGGCGTGGCTTCGTCGTCGTTCATCAAAATTTCCGTTTCCAAAGGCAAACCGCACAAACCGAAAATCATGCGGGCGCGCACGCAAAACGGACAATGGTCGTAAATATAAAGCTTCATCATTATACTCCGAAAATTGACGCTGCCACCTTAACACTTTAGGCCGTCTGAAACAAGTATCCGACTTTTCAGACAGCCTGTTTCAGCCAAAAGTTTACAGTGCAATCAATAAACGACTGATTCAAGGCGCGGCCTGCTGAAGACAGTATGGATAAATTCCGATAAGGCAGGGCAACGCTGTAGCAGTTTTTAGCGATTCCACTATGATTCTATCTATGGTATCAATAGCTATGATTAACATCTGCCAATCCTGTTACAATAATGTTTCCGTAACCGAATTTCCCCATACGACATGAACGGAATCTCCACCATCAGCAATATCGCCCCTGATCTCAACCAATACCGCAACTGGTTTGCTCCCTATTTGGCCAAACAGTCGGAACGTGATGCCAATATGCTTCAGAAAGCCTTAAATCTGGCCGAGCAATATTATCCGCACGATGCCCTAACCGTCAGCGGCGAACCTGTTTTGAGCAATCTGATGGGCGCGGCAAAGATGGTAAACGAAATGGATTTGCTCGCCGATGCTGTGGCTGCGGCCATTTTGGCCGATATTTCCAGCTATTGCGACAATTGGCAGGAAACCGTCACCGAGCAATGCAACGCTACCGTGTGCGAGCTGATTAAAGGCATTGACGAAGTGCAAAAGCTGACTCAGTTTACTAAAGTCGATAGTCTCGCCACGCCGGAAGAGCGTGCGCAACAGGCCGAAACCATGCGTAAAATGCTGTTGGCGATGGTGACTGACATCCGCGTGGTATTGATTAAACTCGCCATCCGCACGCGTACCATGCAATACATCGGCTCGCAGGCAGATTCGCCGGAAAAACGCGGATTAGCCAAAGAAACGCTGGATATTTTCGCGCCGCTGGCCAACCGTTTGGGCGTATGGCAGCTAAAATGGCAATTGGAAGATTTGGGCTTCCGCCACCAAGCGCCGGAAAAATACCGCGAAATCGCCCGACTGCTCGACGAAAAACGTACCGAACGGCTGGAATATATTGAGAATTTTCTAAATATTTTGAGTAGCGAACTCAAAAAATACAACATGCACTTCGAAGTAGCCGGCCGCCCGAAGCATATCTATTCCATTTACAAAAAAATGGTCAAGAAAAAACTCAGTTTCGACGGGCTTTATGATATCCGCGCCGTGCGGATTTTGGTCGACACCGTGCCCGAGTGTTATACCATTTTGGGGATTGTGCATAGCTTGTGGCAGCCGATTCCGGGCGAGTTTGACGACTACATCGCCAACCCGAAAGGCAACGGTTACAAGAGTTTGCATACCGTCATCGTCGGCCCCGAAGACAAAGGCGTGGAAATCCAAATCCGCACCTTCGACATGCATCAGTTCAACGAATTCGGTGTCGCTGCACACTGGCGTTACAAAGAAGGCGGCAAAGGCGATTCGGCTTACGAACAAAAAATCGCGTGGCTGCGCCAATTGCTCGACTGGCGTGAAAACATGGCCGAAAACGGCAAGGAAGACTTGGCTTCCGCTTTCAAAACCGAATTGTTCCAAGATACGATTTATGTACTGACGCCGCACGGCAAAGTGTTTTCGCTGCCTGCCGGTGCCACGCCGATTGATTTTGCCTACGCCCTGCACAGCAGTATCGGCGACCGCTGCCGCGGCGCGAAAGTAGACGGCCAAATCGTGCCGCTCTCAACCGCTTTGGAAAACGGCCAGCGCGTGGAAATCATCACTGCCAAAGAAGGCCATCCGTCGGTCAACTGGCTGCATGAAGGCTGGGTGAAATCGAGCAAAGCCATCAGCAAAATCCGCTCGTTTATACGCCAGCAAAACGCCGATGCAGTTAAAGAAGACGGCCGTGCCCAGCTAGACAAACAGCTCGTCAAAATCAATCCGAAGCCGAATCTGCAGGATTTATCGGAAAAACTCGGCTTCAAAAAGCTCGATGATTTATACACTGCCATCGGTCAGGGCGAAATCTCGCCGCGAGCGATTCAGAAAGCCTGCGGCACGCTCAATGAACCGCCGCCGGTGCCTGTGGACGAAACCACCATCGTCAAGCAGTCAAAAATCAAAAAAGGCGGCAAAAACGGCATTCTCATCAACGGAGAAGACGGCCTGCTCACAACGCTGGCCAAGTGCTGCAAACCAGCCCCGCCCGACGACATCATCGGCTTTGTCACCCGCGAGCGCGGCATTTCCGTGCATCGCAAAACCTGCCCGTCGTTCCGTCACTTGGCCGAACAATCGCCGGATAAAGTATTGAACGCAAGCTGGGTAGCCCTGCAGGAAGGCCAAGTATTTGCAGTAGATGTGGAAATCCGTGCGCAAGACCGTGGTGGCCTGCTGCGCGATGTGTCCGACGCATTGGCACGCCACAAGCTCAACGTCACCGCCGTGCAAACCCAATCGCGCGACTTGGAAGCCAGTATGCGCTTTACACTGGAAGTACGCCAAGTCAACGATTTACCGCGTGTGTTGGCGAGCCTGAGTGACGTCAAAGGCGTATTGAGCGTAACCCGTTTGTAAATCACTAAGCCCGTTTGAAAGCTGAAAAACTTTCAGACGGGCTTTTAAAATAGAAAAAAACTTCATTATGCGTTTAACAGGAATCCGCCGCTACCCCGTCAAATCCATGGGCGGCAATGCTCTGAACGAGTCCGGCATCACTCCGCAAGGCTTACCGCTTGACCGTGAATGGTTAATCACCACCTCCGACGGTATCATGCTGACCGCACGCAAACACCCGAAAATGCTGCTGTGGCAGGCTGAAGCCGATTCAAACGGCCTCACGTTGACTGCACCCGACGGCAGCCGCCGATTTATCTCGGTATACGATATGAATCAAGCAAGCGAAGTCACGGTATGGAAAGACCGCTTTACTGCGTTTGGCACAACCCATGCCGCCAACGCTTGGTTGAGCGGGAAAATCGGCACAGAAGCACGTTTGCATTGGTTGGGCAGCGACAGCCGCCGCCTATTAGCCCATTCGCAAACGCCGCTTTCCTTCGCCGACGGCGCGCCTTATCTGCTGACCCATACAGCTTCATTGGTGGAATTGAATACGTATTTGGACGAGCCGGTAGAGATGGCACGTTTCCGCCCGAATTTGACGGTAGCGGGCGGTAAGGCTTTTGAAGAAGAACAATGGCATCGCATCCGTATAGGCGAAGTTGAATTCGAACATTTCAAGCCCTGCACGCGCTGTGTGATGACCACCGTAGATTTAGCTACCGGACGTCGCCATCCGCAACAAGAACCGCTTTCTACCCTTGCCGTTGCCCGCCATGCCGTGTTCGGCATCAATTTATCGGCTTTGAACACAGGCCACATACACCTTGATGATGAAGTGGAAATTTTGTCGTGGTTGTAAATGAATAGACATAATTAATAAAGACAGAGATCTTTACAAAACTCCAGATTTGATTACAGTTTGAAGTTAGCGAAAAATAGAAAGCAAATATATATCAAAAAGATAGGAAAAATTTCGACCAGCATATAACGAAAAAATGTGCCAAAATCGGGGATTTTGCAAAGGCCTCAGGCCGTCTGAAAACGTTTCAGACGGCCTTTTTTTACTCTACGTTATAAAAGAATGGTTTGCGTCCCTTTTGCCGCTATTATGTTTGGTAAATTTATCTGCCTGCTTTTTCACCCAGAAAAACAAAAACGCTGCAATCACACAAATCGACAATAATGTGATTAACGACAAAATACCGACCGGCGATTTAAAGAATTCTGCAAAGACTTCCATTTTTCATTCCTTCTTAAGTTGTGGCTGTTGCAAATCATTACAGTTCCTTATGACATTCAGTTTTGATAAAAATCAAACATGCTGATTTCTTGCTGACAACCTTGTAGTTGCTCAAGAAAATAAGCCCTCTCGGCTTCATTGGCTTGGTCTATTTTTGACTTGCGTGTGGTAACAACTTTTTTCTCCAGCCATTTTTTCCGGTTTTGTATGGTGGCTTTGCTGATGTTGTACCCACCGGCCAGTACCCGATAGGAAGCACCTGCTGCAAGTTTGTTCAGTATCATTTGCCGGTAGTCTTTTGAGTATGCCATATATGTTATTGTGCTAAATTTAATTTTCTTTGACTATATAAAATATAGTCGGCATAATGCCAAGAAAAAGGCTGTCTGAAAATAAGTTTTTCAGACAGCCTTTTTCTTATTCATTCGGTGATTCTGGCGCGCCTGCCGGATGTTTATACCGGTTATACATAAACAAATACTGTGTCGGAAAACGCTGTATCCAATATTCTACGTTTTGATTGATGATGCGTGCATCGTGGGCTTTATCGCCGTTCAACTCGCCTTGCAGCGGTTCGATGTGCAGCGCGAAACCTTGGCCGTCGGGCAGGCGTTCGCCGACAAAAAACAGGGCTTTTACGCCTTTGATTTGTGCGAGTTTACCCGCCAGCGTCATGGTGTAGGCAGGGCGGCCGAAGAAATCTGCCCACACGCCGTCGCCGCCTTCTTCGGGCGCAGGAACATGATCGGGCAGCACGATGGTGGCTTCGCCTGCGCGCAGGGCTTTGATGACCTGCTTCACGCCTTGGATATTGGTCGGCGCGGTTTTGCCCTTGCCGCGCACGCGCCCGGCCTGCATCACGGCATCGACAGCTTTGAGTTTCGGCGGTTTGTACATGGCGGTGAGCGGAAACGGCAATTGCTGGCTGATGTAGCGTCCGGCCAAATCGTAGCTGCCGATGTGCGGCGTGATAAAGAGTAAACCTTGCTGCTTATCCAAGGCCGTCTGAACGTGTTCCCAACCGTTTACCTGCTTAAACAGCGTTTCAATCTCTTCAGGCCGTCTGAAAAAGGCAACAGGCAGTTCCAAGCCGCCTTTGGCTGTTTCGCGGAACACGGTTTGAATGATTTGGTCGTCGGGCTGCAAACCGGCCTGATTCATGTTGGCACGAACGCGTTGGCGGTCTTTTTTCAAAAAATAAAACGCCATACTGCCGCAAACATTTCCCAGCGCGTGCAAAAGCGGCAGCGGCAGAGCAGCGAAGCATTTGAAGAGTAAAGTGACCAAGGTGTACATAATCGGGAAGCGTAAAAGAGTTGGCCGAATTGTAATGGAAATTGGTGTACTAAGCCTAATATTCAATGGCAAGCCTTCTGAAAGCGGGTGGACAAAGCGCCGCGTCAGCTTGTCATGCCGACGCAGGTTTGCTATCATTCGCTCTGCATTAAGAGTTGGGAATTCCATGCCAACCTGCTTTTCGGCGAGAAAGGTAAGGTGGACGGTCGCCAAGACCGATGTGGCTTATTTGGGACGAACTGATTTCGATAACGGCAGCTTTTGATTCGTGAAACGGTATATCCGGCGTTATCGCCTGAATCTGCTGTTTCCCGAATCCAATTTCTCCGTTTGAATCACGAGTTGGCCTTAGAGCAATCCAAACCCGCTGAATGCGGGAATTTTTTTGTCTGTTGCACACGAATTCCGCTATTCAAATAAGAAATATTCTTATTTGAATAGCGGGTTTGGGCAAAAACTGCTATGATTTTTACCGTTTGATTATGTTGACGGATGGGCCGTCTGAAAATTTAACGGCTTATTTTACCGTTTATTTTAAAAGAAAGAATGTGTGATGAGCGAATTTCTGTTTACTTCCGAATCCGTATCCGAAGGCCATCCTGATAAAGTGGCCGACCAAATTTCCGATGCGGTTTTGGACGCGATTCTGGAGCAAGACCCGACCGCACGCGTGGCGGCGGAAACCTTGGTAGCAACCGATTTGTGCGTATTGGCCGGTGAAATCACCACTACCGCCAAAGTGGATTACGAACAGGTAGCGCGTGATACCGTCCAACGTATCGGCTATAACAATCCGGATTGGGGCTTTGCGGCTGATACCTTCAAACTGGTGTTGAACTACGGCCAACAATCGCCCGACATCGCGCAAGGTGTGAACGAAGGCGAAGGTATTGATTTGAACCAAGGAGCGGGCGACCAAGGTTTGATGTTCGGTTACGCGTGTGACGAAACCCCGGCTTTGATGCCGTTTGCCATTTACTACAGCCACCGCCTGATGCAGTGCCAAAGCGAATTGCGCAGAGACGGCCGCCTGCCTTGGCTGCGTCCGGATGCCAAAGCTCAGCTGACCTGCGTGTACGACAGTGAAACCGGTAAGGTCAAACGCATCGATACCGTGGTATTGTCAACCCAACACGACCCTGAAATCAGCCACAAAGACCTGACTCAAGCCGTCATTGAACACATCATTAAGCCGGTGTTGTCGTCTGACATGCTGACCGACGAAACCAAATATCTGATTAACCCGACCGGTAATTTCGTGATTGGCGGTCCGCAAGGCGACTGTGGTTTGACCGGCCGTAAAATCATCGTCGATACCTACGGCGGCGCAGCACCGCACGGCGGCGGCGCGTTCTCCGGCAAAGACCCTTCCAAAGTCGACCGTTCTGCTGCTTATGCCAGCCGCTACGTGGCGAAAAACATCGTTGCCGCCGGTTTGGCGACCCAATGCCAAATCCAAGTGTCTTACGCCATCGGCGTGGCCGAGCCGACTTCGATTTCGATCGACACCTTCGGCACCGGCAAAATCAACGAAGCCGATTTGATTAAATTGGTGCGCGGACACTTCGACCTGCGCCCGAAAGGTATTGTGCAAATGCTGGACTTGCTGCACCCGCGTTACAGCAAAACCGCCGCCTACGGCCACTTTGGCCGCGAAGAACCTGAGTTTACTTGGGAGCGTACCGATAAGGCTGAAGCATTGAAAGCTGCTGCCGGTTTGTCATGATGGAAGAAAAAAAGGCCGTCTGAAACTTATGTTTTCAGACGGCCTTTTCTCTTATACAATAGCTGTATTATTTTGCTATGAATAAAGGGTACAACTATGTTCGGTAAAAACCTGTTTGAAGAAGTGACCTCGAAATTGAGCGAAACCATCGCCAACAGCCCGGCCAAAGACGTTGAGAAAAACGTCAAAGCCATGCTGGGCAGCGCCTTTAACCGCATGGATTTGGTGACCCGCGAAGAATTCGACATCCAGCAGCAAGTATTGATTAAAACACGTACCAAATTGGTAGAATTGGAAGCGCGTTTGGCTAAACTGGAAGCTGCGCAAAATCCTGCTGCTGCGGAAGGCGGCGTGGTGGAAGAATCTGCCGCAAAAGTTGAATCGGCAGCAGAGTCCGTGACCAAAGCAGATAGTGCCGAATAAGGCCGTCTGAACCATGTCGCTTGCTTTGGTTTACAGCCGCGCTTTAAGCGGCATGAATGCGCCGTTGGTCGAGGTGGAGGCCCATCTTGCCAACGGTTTGCCGCATTTCAACATTGTCGGGCTGCCCGATACCGAAGTGAAGGAAAGCTGCGACCGTGTGCGGGCGGCGATTATCCAAAGCGGCTTTGATTTCCCGGCGAAAAAAATCACCGTCAATCTGGCCCCGGCCGATTTGCCCAAAGAATCCGGCCGGTTTGATTTGCCTATTGCCATCGGTATTTTAGCCGCTTCGGGACAGATTTCGATGGAGAAACTGGCGCAATACGAATTTGCCGGTGAACTGGCTTTGTCGGGTATACTGCGGCCTGTACGCGGCGCATTGGCGATGGCGTGGGCAGGGCGGGCTTTTGTGCTGCCGTCTGCAAACGCGCAGCAGGCCGCCGTGATGAAAGGCATTACGGTTTACGGTGCGCAATCATTGGGCGGGGTGGCGGCGCATTTAAATGCTATTGAGCCTTTGGCACAAACCGAATGTCCGAATTTCGACAGGCCGTCTGAAAGCATAAACCTGCCTGATTTGAGTGATGTAAAAGGGCAATACACCGCGCGTTTGGCCTTGGAAATTGCCGCAGCGGGCGGACACAGTTTATTGATGATGGGGCCGCCGGGTACGGGCAAATCCATGTTGTCGCAACGTTTGCCCGGCATTTTGCCGCCGCTTACTGAAGACGAATTGGTCGAAGTGTGGGCGTTGCGCTCATTGTTGCCCAACCATCAGCAGGAATTAAGCCGCGAGCGGCCGTTCCGCTCGCCGCACCACAGTGCCAGTTCGGCCGCGATGGTCGGTGGCGGTACAGAACCGCGCCCTGGCGAGATTTCCTTGGCGCACCACGGCGTGTTGTTTCTCGACGAATTACCCGAGTTTGACCGTAAGGTATTGGAAGTGTTGCGAGAGCCTTTGGAAAACGGTGAAATCCACATTTCCCGAGCAGCACGACAGGCAGTTTATCCGGCCAAATTCCAACTGGTTGCCGCGATGAACCCGTGTCCGTGCGGTTATCTCGGACATCCGAGCAAACCATGCCGCTGCACACCTGAAAGCGTGGCACGTTACCGCAGCAAAATTTCAGGGCCGCTGCTTGACCGCATTGATTTAACGATTGAAGTGCCGAGTCTGCCCGCTGCAGAGTTGATGCAGCAGCAAGCGGGCGAATCCAGCGCCAGTGTGTTACAGCGTGTGTTGGCGGCGCGCGGCAAACAATATGCGCGGCAGGGCAAGGTCAATGCAGCCTTGAGCGTGACCGAGCTGGACAGTGCGGCCAACATTGAGCAGGAAGCACGTGATGCTTTGGGTGTCATGCTGGAAAAATTATCGCTTTCGGCACGCAGCTTCCACCGCATTATGCGCGTGGCCCGTACTCTGGCCGATTTGGCAGGTGATGAAGCGGTAGGCCGCCACCATGTGTTGAAGGCGATCAGTTTCCGCAGGGCGTTGTAATATGATATGCAAAATTCATAACAATAAACAAATATCCCCCATTTTTCAGACGGCCTGGCGAATGGATGCTGCCCGAAACGGCATGTGCATGATGCATTATGCGATATTTTGCCGAACATAAGAGATATTGATAAAATGTCCTATCTGGATAGCAGACGGCGGTTCAGAGTGGTTGAATACTTTGATTAGGCCGTCTGAAAAATATTAAGGTGCGTTATGAAAAAACAGACACAACATGGTAAAGGTATTGCCGGTTTTATTTCAGGGTTGCTGCTGGCGACTGCTGTGATTGTCGGCATTTTGTTTTTCCTGAACAAGAGTAATCAAAACCAGTTCAAAGAGCTGGCTCACCCTGAGCAGACTCCCGAGCCGGAAGTCTTGCAGCCGCAAGCTTCGCCGAAACCGGCACCGGCTTCACGAGCATCGGAAGCAACCGCTGCCGACAGCAGAAACAAAGCAGACAGGGCGGATACGGCAGCGCCATCGGTACAAGAAACGTTGTCTGAAACCGAGCAGCCTAATGCTGATGACAGCAGTAAATCTGTTGCGAATGCGGTAGTGCCTGTTCCAACACCCAAAGCATCGGTTGGGCCTAAAGCAGCGGCTGATGCAGAAGACGACCGCGATGCCGCCGAACGTGCGGCACAAGAGCGCGAAGAGCATGCGGCTGAAAATCAGACAGCAAAAAAACAAGCAGCCGGGAAAAAAGCAGCAGAAGCCAAACGTAAAGCCGAATCGGCGCAAAAGAGTACTGAAAAAGCCAAAGCCGATAAAGCGGCAGCCGGGAAAAAAGCGGCGGCAGAATCGGGCGAGAAACAAAAAGCCCGCGCCGAACGCAAACTGGCCGGCAAAAAAGCCGCCGACAAGCAAGCCGCAGTGAAAAAAGAAGCCGATAAAAAAGCCGCCAAGCCAACCCCTGAGCAAATCCTGAACAGCGGCAGCATTGAAAAAGCCCGCAAAGCAGCAGATGAAGAAGCGAAGAAATCCGCCAAAGCAGCCGAGACTAAAACCGTGTCGGAGTCATCCGACAAAAAAGTCATCGTGCAAATGGGTTCATATGGCGACCGCCCTTCCGCCGATGCGCAACGTGCAAAATTGGCTATGATGGGTGTTCAATCCGGTGTGGTCGAAGGCTCGGCCAACGGTAAAAAAGTATACCGCCTGCAAAGCGGTGAGATGGCGCAAGATGCCGCCCAACGCGTGCAGCAAACGCTGAAGAAAAACGGCGTGAGCAGCTTTACCCGTTTGGTTCAATAAGGAAAAAATGATGAAAATGAAATTCTTCTCGATATTGACGGCCCTATCTTTGGCCGGTTGGGCGCAGGCAGCTACCGAAGGCACTGATTATAAAGTGCTGGTAAAACCTATTGCGCAGGTTCAGGCGGATAAGGTGGAAGTGTTGGAATTTTTCGGTTATTTCTGCGTGCATTGCTACCACTTGGATCCGGTGTTGTTGAAACACAGCCAATCGTTCGCCAAAGATACTTACTTACGCACCGAGCATGTGGTCTGGCAGCCGGAAATGTTCGGACTGGCGCGTGTGGCGGCAGCGGTGAACAGCTCCGGTCTGAAATACCAAGCCAATCCGGCTGTTTTTAAAGCAGTATACGAGCAGAAAATCAATTTGGCCGACAGTGCGACATTCAAACAATGGGCAGCGGCACAAAAAAGTTTCAACGGCAGGAAATTGATGGCGGCGTATGATTCTGCTGTCAATCAAGCCCAAGCGAAAAAAATGCAGGATTTGACCGAAACCTACCGCATTGAAAGCACGCCGATGGTGATTATCGGCGGTAAGTATGAAGTTTTGTTCAACGGCGATTACCAACACGGCATGAAAACCATTGACGAACTGATTGCCAAAGTCCGCGCCGAACGCGGCTTGAAACAGGCAGGCAGCCGCATCAAGAGCAAAGGTGCAGCCTTGGCCAAATCTGCTAATTATTGAGGTATCGACCGATTATCATCAATAACAAACAGGCAGTCTGAAAAGACTGCCTGTATTTTTCAGGGCGAATTATAATGCTGGCTGCAAATGGTTTCAAACGGCATGAAACCATTTGACGTGAATATTGTCGCAAGCAATGTTTGGATGAATGAAGCGGCTAAGTTTCTTGATTGATGAAACAGGCCGTCTGAAAGAGGTTTAATGGATATTATATTGTTGTTGCAAGCCCTGATTTTGGGTATTGTCGAAGGGTTGACCGAATTTTTACCGATTTCGAGTACGGGGCACTTGATTGTGGTCGGTGATTTGCTGGGTTTCCACAGCAATGGTAAGGTATTTGAAATTGCGATTCAGTTGGGTGCAGTGTTGGCGGTGATTTTCGAATACCGCCAGCGTTTCAGTCAGATTATGCACGGCATCGGCAAAGAACGCACGGCTAACCGTTTTGTGTTGAATCTGGCGGTGGCGTTTGTGCCGGCGGCAGTGGCGGGTTTGTTGTTCAGCAAAGAAATCAAGCTGTATCTGTTTAACCCGATGACTGTGGCAGTGATGCTGGTGTTGGGTGGTTTCTTTATTTTGTGGGTGGAGAAACGCCGGCAAAGCCGTGCGCCGAAAGTGGCGAATGTTGATGAGATGCGTCCTATTGATGCGTTTGTGGTGGGGTGTGCGCAGATTTGTGCTTTGGTGCCGGGTACGTCGCGTTCGGGCAGCACCATCATGGGTGGTATGTTGTGGGGGTTGGAGCGCAAGGCGGCGACCGAATTTTCATTTTTCTTGGCCGTGCCGATGATGATTGCGGCGACCTTCTATGATATTTTGAAACACTACAAATTCTTTACCCTGCAAGACATCGGTTTGATTGCAGTCGGTTTTGCCGCGGCATTTTTTGCCGGTTTGCTGGCGGTGAAAGCCTTATTAAAATTCGTAGCAACAAAAAATTATGTGCCGTTTGCCTATTACCGCATTGCCTTCGGCAGCTTGATTCTGTTGACTTGGGTGATGGATTGGGTGCGGTGGACCGAATAAATGAAGTGATTTCCCAAACAAAAGGCTGTCTGAAAGATTTTCGGACGGCCTTTTGTTGTGATGGGTATTATTCGATAATTTCTGTAAACACAACCGGTTTGCCGCGGCGTGTCAGCGTGGCGAAGCCTTCCTGCACATGCCAACGTGTGGAAAGGTTGCCGTATTCCACGCCTTTGGCCCATGATTGGATTTGCTTCAGGCTTTCGACTGTGTTGCCTTGGCGCAGCTCTACTGTCATCGGGCTGTTGCTGTTGATGTAAACAGCGGTGATGCGTTGGCCGTTGGCGGCTTCGTAATTGACGGAATAGGTTTCGGCTTCGGCCACAACCGGTATCGGCGCAGAAGGGCGCACGGCTTTATACGAGCCGCAGGCGGCGCAAAAGGAAACCAATAATAAAATGGCGGCATGTTGAATCATGGCGTGTGGTTAATAATGGTGATGGGGATTTCGCCGTTTAAATGATAGAGGATGCTGCAATACGGGCATTCGGTGTCTATTGGATTGAACCGGCAGGAAAACGTGCGGATGTCCGTTCTAAGTTTTGTGTTTGGTGCCGGAACAATGCAGCGGCAAATCTTGCGGTGTGATGCGGATAACCGGATTATTGGTGGTGTGCGCCATGGTGACTCCTTTGCTGGTTGTTGTTTATTGTACGATATAAGTGTCGTTTTGTGCAGCAGTGGAAAACAAAAGGCCGTCTGAAAGTATTGGTCAGCTTTCAGACGGCCTTCAGATTGTCCGACACGATTAGCACACTTCAACCAACCAGCCGTATTTGTCTTCAGCCAAACCGTATTGGATGTCGGTGATGGCTTTGCGGATGTCGGTGCCGCGTTCTTGGCTTTGCACTTTGATTTCTTTGCCATTGATGATGAAAGAAGTCACTGGAGAAATCACGGCGGCGGTGCCGGTCAAAATCGCTTCGGCACCGTTTTCAATCATACTTTGCAGTTCGTCAACGGTAAAGTTGCGTTCGGTCACTTTACAGCCCAAGTCTTTTGCCACGGTCAGCACCGAATCGCGGGTCACGCCGTGCAGGAATTCGTCGGTCAGCGGTTTAGTCACCAATTCGTCGCCGTTGATGACGATGAAATTGGAGGCACCGGTTTCCTGTACGTCACCGTTCGGACAGAACAATACTTGTGCCGCACCGTGTTCTTCTTTGGCTTTCAATACCCAAGGCATGGCCGAGGCGTAGTTGCCGCCGCATTTCACGCGACCCATGTGCGGGGCGCAGCGGATGTGTTCGGTTTCCACCAAGATTTTCACCGGCGAACTCATTTTGAAATAGTCGCCTACCGGAGAAGCCAAGATATACAGCAGGGCAGTGTGTGACGGTGCTCCGGCTTTACCGATAATCGGGTCGGTGCCGATCAAGGTAGGGCGCAGGTATAAGGAAGCTGGGGCGTCGGGGATTTCGTCGGCGGCACGTTTGACCAGTTCGATCAAAGCGTCCAGATAGGCTTCGGTTTCCGGTTTCGGCAAATGCAGGATTTCTGCGCTTTGCTGCATGCGGGCGATGTTGGCAGTCGGACGGAATATCACGATTTTGCCGTCGGCCTGACGGAAGGCTTTCAAGCCTTCAAAGCATTCGCTGCCGTAGTGCAGCGCGTGTGCGCCCGGTGCGATGGACAAATCGCTTGAAGTCTGCCATTTGACCGGCTGCCATTGTTCGCCTGTAAATTCGATTACCGGCATTTCGGCATGAAATACACTGCCGAATACGGCTGGTACGGGTCTGCTCATGGTGATGGCCTTTCTTATTCTTAAAAACAGGATTGATCGGGTAGCTTAAAGGCTAAACAATACGCCTGTCGATATGGTTTTGGCAAGTAGGAAAAAGCGGATTTGGTGTGCATTTTTTCAGTATGGAATATGGCAGAAGCCGGGCAGTCGGGCAATGTGTCGAAATGTATTTGACAGATTGTCAGCAATCGGCAGGCAAACGGAGGTTGTATGAAAGCGGTTGTCCCGAACTTTTCTGCGCCGTACCGTCCTACCCTAAACCCGATAAATCGTTTAAACTTATGCAGGAATATTTTCAGACGGCCTGACGTGTGTCGGGCCGCATGGACGGAGACTTGAATGAAGATTGTTTACCTGATTATTAAGATTATGATTTTGCTGGTGTTCTTGCTGCTGGCAGTGAGCAATACCCAAACGGTGTCGTTTTTCTACCTGCCGGGGCAGAACGTGGAAATGCCGCTGATTGTGGTGTTGTTCGGCGCATTTGTGGTGGGGATTGTGTTCGGCATGTTTGCACTGTTTGGCCGTTTACTCGGTTTGCGCAGTGAAGCCAACCGTCTGCGTGCCGAAGTGAAAAAACACGGCCGCATGACCGAGCAAGATATTCAGAAAGCCACACCACGCGTGCCGGCTGCCATTTCGGCAAGCACCACAACCAATCTCATGCAAAAATAAGGATACTCATGGATAACGAATTATGGGTCATCTTGCTGCCGATATTCCTGTTGCCGGTTTTCTTCGCAATGGGTTGGTTTGCCGCGCGGGTGGACATGAAAACGGTTTTGAAACAGGCCAAAAGTATTCCGACCGGTTTCTATAAAAGCTTGGATGCGCTGGTTGACCGCAACAACGGCCGTGCTGCCCGCGAATTGGCCGAAGTGGTGGATCAGCAGCCGCAATCTTATGATTTGAACCTGACTTTGGGCAAACTTTACCGCCAGCGCGGTGAGAACGATAAGGCCATCAATATGCACCAGGCTTTGCTCGAATCGCCCGACACGGTGAACGAAAAGCGCGAACGTGTATTGTTTGAATTGGCGCAAAACTACCAAAGCGCCGGTTTGGTCGACCGTGCCGAACAAATCTTTCTCGGGTTGCTCGAAGGCGACATGGCGCGTGAAGCCCGCCATCATCTGATGAGTATTTACCAGCAGGACCGTGATTGGACGAAAGCCATCGAAATGGCGCAATTATTGAGTCATAACGAGCAGACCTATCAATTCGAGATTGCGCAGTTTTATTGTGAAATTGCACACGGCGCACTGTTTAAATCCAATTTAGACGTGGCGCGTTACAACGTGCAGAAAGCTTTGGAAGCGAATAAAAAATGCACCCGCGCCAACATGATTTTGGGCGACATCGAATCCAAGCAAGGTAACTTTGCCGCTGCGGTGGAGGCCTACGGTGCGGTTGAACAGCAAAACCACGCCTATTTGAGCATGGTCGGCGAGAAAATGTATGAAGCTTACGCCGCGCAAGGCCGGCAGGAAGAAGGCTTGGACCGTTTAATCGGCTACATGAAAACCTTCCCTGATTTGGATTTGGTCAACGTCATCTACGAAAAATCCCTGTTGCTCAAAGGCGAAGCGGAAGCTGCGCAATTGGCGGTGGAATTGGTACGCCAAAAACCGGATTTGAACGGTGTGTACCGTTTGCTTGGTTTGAAGCTGAGCGATATGCCAACCGAGTGGAAAGGCGATGCCGATATGATGCGTGCGGTTGTCGGCC
>NZ_PXYY01000050.1 GCF_003013245.1 Neisseria iguanae | reverse complement strand
CAGTCGGCATGATGCGTAAAGCACACAGCTACTGTCGATCTGTTATCCGAAGAAGATCGTTGCCGAAAACGTGTTATGTCATGGCACAGGGTTTTGGAACGCGCACCGTACATTCCGATCCAACTATGCTTCTTATTTCGGGCTGCTAACAGTAACGGCGCAAAGCCGGTTTAAAGGCGGTTTGTATCAACCTGCTTCGTGTGCCTATTTCGGCCTGAAAGGATAAAATACGCCCTAAAGACAGGGAATACGCGCACGTGACTGTAGGTGCACACCTTACAAGCAGGCTACGCTTGCTATAAACAGGTTACGCTTGTGCATATATTTGTGCATATATTAAGAATATACCTGCAATTCCATTCGAATAGACGAGGTCGTTCAAAATCCTGTGTCAACTTGAATTCTACAACCGGATAATGCCGTCTGGCCGGCCGTCAAAACAAACCGCCAACTGCGGGAGCGTCTGCCCCCGGTTTGCAATCGGCATCGTCCATTTCCCCAAAGCCTTACCGATACCGCCATATAAAAGCTTCAGCAGGCCGGTTTCATTGGGGAATGCGCCTTGGGTTTTGGCCAGCTTCCGAAACTAGCGGTGTACCGCCTCTGCCGCATTGGTCGTATAAATCGGTTTGCGTACGGCTCCGGGGCAGCGGAAACAGGCAGACAGGAGCGGCCGTTTGCTGCGCCATGACTGTATCACTTTCGGGTATTTCCGCTCCATTTCTCTTCCGGTCCGTCCAAAGCCGCTTCCGCCGCTTCGCGGTATATGGGTTTCAGCCTTTTGGCCTTTGCTGGCGACACAGCGCAAACTGTTGCGGGTTTGGTCATGTGTCTTCTCCTTTATGGGGGTTTAGGGGATTGACACAGATTTTTGAACAGTACCATCGGTTAGGTAATATCGCTGATTGAATGAATCATGCGACATGAGGTAAGTCGGATTCTTGAAGCCGACACTTGCTTAAAATGCATGGGAACCATTCCAATTCAAGTTAAAGTTTGCTATTGCGGGCAGACCGGATACAGGAATCCGATCTGCCCGTATCATCATTTTTAAGTTAATGAGCGATAATTTACCGCATTCTTAAGCGTATAAGACTGCAATTTTTCCTCCGCAAAATAGTGCCACCGGCGTTGTGATTTTTGTGGGTTTTTATCAATCGATTAAGCTGTATTGGGATTTTACAGGTTTGTTTTTCTTAATTATATTGTGTGAATAATGCGGTTATTTCTGGCAAGTAAAGGCCATCTGAAAAGAGCGCTGAATTTTTCAGACGGCCTGTGCCGACTGCAAAATCCATTGTCAAGCCGCAGCCAGCCATTCGTTGATGGCGGCTTCCAAACGCTTCATCCCTTCTTCTAAATCCCTGTCATTCAAAAGCAGGCTTGGCGCGAAACGTACCACATTCGGTCCGGCCGTCAATACCATCAGGCCGTGTTTCAATGCTGTATTGAAAATTTCGCCGGCGCGGTTTTCGTATTGATCGGCCATCACCGCACCCAACAGTAAACCCATACCGCGCACTTGTCTGAACACACCGGTACACTCGCCGATTCGGCTTAAGGCCGTCTGAAGTTTTTCACCTTGGGTTCGTACATGATTTAATGTTTCAGGGCGGTTAATGATGTCGAATGCGCGGTTAGCTACGGCGCAAGCCAAGGGATTGCCGCCGAAGGTCGAACCGTGTGTACCGGGGCCGAAGGTCGGGGCGATTGGGTCGGTAGTCACAATTGCGCCAATCGGGAAGCCGCAGCCTAAAGCTTTAGCAAGGCTCATGATGTCGGGGGTGACGCCGTAATGTTCGTAGGCGAACAGTTTGCCGGTGTGGCCGATGCCGGTTTGCACTTCATCAAAAATCAGCAAGGCATTGTGTCGGTCGCACAAGAGACGGGCGGCTTCGAGATATTCCTGCGTGGCAGGCAAAATGCCGCTTTCGCCTTGAATCGGCTCGATAATCACGGCGCAAGTTTGGTCGCTGACGGCGGATTCGAGTGCGGCAGCGTCATTGAAGGCAACGTGGGTAATGCCTTGAGGCAGAGGTGCGTAATCTTGACTGTATTTCGGCTGGCCGCCGACCGATACGGTAAATAATGTGCGGCCGTGGAAGCTGTTGGTGCAGGCGATGATTTCGGTTTTGTGTTTGCCGAAATGGTCGCGGCCGTGTTTTCGTGCGAGTTTCAGCGCGGCTTCGTTGGCTTCCGCACCGGAATTGCAGAAAAATACTTTGTTGCCAAAACTGTGTTCCACCAAGCGGCGGGCTAAGTCTTGTGCGGGCAAAGTGGTGTAGATATTGGAAATGTGCCACACCTTTTGCGCCTGTCGGTTGAGCGCGTCAATCAATTCAGGATGGCTGTGGCCTAAGGCATTCACGGCAATGCCGCCCGACAAATCAATCAGCTCGCGCCCTTCGGTATCCCACACACGGCTGCCCGAAGCGCATTCGGGAACCATCGAGGCAAATGAGAAATTGGGGATGAGATAATTGCTCATGGCAGCTTCCTTTGCTGAAATTAGAGTTGGATATTTTCATGAAAACGAGCGTTTGATTATGCGCCGACTGTTGTCGGTTTTCAAGATAAACGGCCGTCTGAAAACGGAATAATGGTTTCAGACGGCCTGTTACAATCCAAATCAAGTTGAAAAGATCTCAGCCCATATTTACAAGATTATCGTATGGCTTCCGGCCACCAGTGTCGATTTCGCCGTCGACATAAATAATATGGCCGCGTATCACTTTGATTAACGGAGCTGTTGGCGCGTTAGGAGCAATCCCGGTACAGACAACGCCGTTACGTTTCAATATTCCGAAGGCAATGGAGTTACCCGAAGCGCCTATTTCTAATACTTTGTGCACCGGAGTAAGACTCATTTAATTTGACAATGCCGGACAGGGGAGAATTTTGTTCACATTAAGGATGCAATCCTGTACCTGATTTCAGGTAGACAGGATGGATACTGCAGCCTCAAATCAAAAAGAACAGGCATTAAGCCTGCTCTTTTGAGTGGGTTTGAAAATCCGCCGAGGTGTCGGTTTTACTCTTCCGGACGCTCGCCGTCGGTATCATCGATTTTGTCTTCGGTGATGTTGATATTGATGCCGACTGCCGAACGGATTTTGGCATCGATTTCATCAGCTACTTCCGGGTTTTCTTTCAACCACAAGCGGACATTGTCTTTACCTTGGCCGATTTTGGCACCGCTGTAGCTATACCATGCGCCAGACTTTTCCACGATTCCATGCTTCACGCCGATGTCGATCAATTCGCCCTCCCAGCTGATGCCTTCGCCGTAGAGAATATCGAATTCGGCTTGACGGAATGGAGGTGCGACTTTGTTTTTAATCACTTTGACCTTGGTTTCGTTACCAATGACATCATCGCCTTTTTTGATTTGGCCGGTGCGTCGGATATCCAAGCGCACGGAAGCGTAGAATTTCAGTGCATTGCCGCCGGTAGTGGTTTCAGGGCTACCGAACATCACGCCGATTTTCATGCGGATTTGATTAATGAACACCACCAAAGTATTGGTGCGTTTGATGTGACCGGTCAGTTTGCGCAAGGCTTGACTCATCAAGCGTGCCTGCAGACCGACGTGGCTGTCGCCCATTTCGCCTTCAATTTCGGCTTTCGGTACCAATGCGGCCACCGAGTCAACCACCACCATGTCCACACCGCCCGAGCGTACCAAGGTATCACAGATTTCCAAGGCTTGTTCACCGGTGTCAGGTTGGGAAAGATACAATTCTTCAACTTTTACGTCCAACTTGCGCGCATAAATCGGATCGAATGCGTGTTCGGCATCGATAAAGGCGCACACGCCGCCGGATTTTTGACATTGCGCAATCGCTTCCAAGCACAAAGTGGTTTTACCGGATGATTCAGGACCGAAGATTTCAACCACGCGGCCGCGCGGCAAACCGCCTACGCCTAAAGCCAAGTCCAAGCCGAGCGAGCCGGTTGGGATTACTTCTAAGTTTTCCTCTTGATGGCTGCCGTCCATCTTCATGATGGAGCCTTTACCGAAATTTTTTTCGATTTGGGCTAAGGCGGCGGCAAGGGCTTTGCTTTTTTCATCTGACATAATGGTCTTTCTGTAAATGTTTTACGAATTAACTAAGAATTTATTTATCTATTATCACATAAATTAAGAAAAAGTATGGTTTTATTTTGTTTTAATTTTTAGAGAGCCTGAAAATTTTTCCAATAAGAAAATAATTTTCTATTAAAACATGCTGTTAGAAAAAAAGCATGTAGCAGTTTTTGCTTATTTGCTATCCAGCCAAATCCAAGTCAGAGAATGCTCGAAATCCGTCAATAAACCCAAATAAGGCAAGTCAGACGTCAAAATCTTGTTATTTAAGTAACCCAACCTCACAAAACAGCATATCGGGCGGCATTCCTTGGCTGCCGACAGCCTGCCAAGCGGACTTAGCCTTGCGGCTGACTATGGTGGCAAATCGCAAAGCAGATTATATCCGTGGCGGCCATCTGCCGATCAAGACGGCCGATGACAAAAACGGCATATTTGCCGCTGTCAAGCTTTTGTCGGCAAGTGTATAAATCCTCAAAAACCGCGCGGCTTTTACCTGAGGCCATGTCGGACAGCCAAGTTTGCAGCAGGCTGCACCTCGCGATCCATCTCGCTGTGAAGGGGGATTTGCGGCCATGACCGGTGTTAACGGTAGTGTGCCAAATGTATTTGGCTGTCATTCTGCGGCCTCCACGGGTGTATCTAGCAATTTCCCGACCTTGAAGCATAGTTTCAAAGCTTTTTAAGGCCGTCGCGCGCTATTTTACAGACTGAAAAATCATACTGTCTGAAGGCATAATCCACATGCTTGATTTAGTGATGGCTGCAACCGCCGCCATGACTTTCGCGCAAAGCTTCGGCGGCTTGTTCGTCTGCATGGTAGCTGGAACGGACCATCGCGCCGATGGCGGCATTGCTAAAGCCCAATTCATAAGCTTCTTTTTCGAAGATTTTGAATTGTTCGGGTGTCACATAACGCAATACAGGTAAGTGACCGTCTGAAGGTTGCAGATATTGGCCGATGGTGATCATCTCGATGTTGTGGACACGCATGTCGCGCATGATTTCGCGTACGTTTTCATCGGTTTCGCCCAAACCGACCATAATGCCGGATTTGGTCGGGATATGCGGCATCATTTCTTTATAGCGGCGCAGCAAATCCAAGGAGTGCTGATAGTTGGCACCCGGACGGGCTTTTTTATACAGGCTCGGATGGGTTTCCAGATTGTGGTTCATCACATCCGGCGGGGTTTGGGCCAGAATTTTCAGGGCAATGTCCAAGCGACCGCGGAAATCGGGCACAAGGATTTCGATTTTGGTGGTTGGGCTGCGTTCGCGGATGGCTTTAATGCAGTCAGCAAAGTGTTGTGCGCCGCCGTCACGCAAATCATCGCGGTCAACGGAAGTAATTACCACATAACGCAGATTCATCGCGGCTACGGATTCGGCCAGATTTTGCGGCTCATCCGGATCCAGATAGTTAGGACGGCCGTGGCCTACGTCACAAAACGGGCAGCGGCGGGTACAGATGTCGCCCATAATCATGAAGGTAGCCGTGCCTTTGCTGAAGCATTCGCCGATATTCGGGCAAGAAGCCTCTTCACATACGGTGTGCATTTTTTGTTCGCGCAAAATATCTTTGATTTCAAAGAATTTTTTAGAAGGTAGTTTGGCGCGGATCCATTCCGGCTTTTTTAATTTTTCCTGTAACGGCACCACTTTAATTGGAATGCGCGCGGTTTTGTCGGCACCGCGCAATTTTACGCCGCGTTTGGGATCGTCAATTTTAATTTCACTCATCATGCTTCTTTCGGAGTCAGTTGCGTGCTCAGATGGGCGGTCAGCTTTTCTCCCACTTCTGCAAGCGTTGGACACGGATTGATGAAATCCGCGATTTGGGTCATTTCCATACCGGCATAGCCGCAAGGGTTAATGTGGGTAAACGGACTCAAATCCATATCCACATTTAAGGCCAGGCCGTGATACACCGAGCCGTTTTTGATGCGCAGGCCAAGTGAGGCGATTTTTCGCCTGTCCACATACACGCCGGGACGTTTTGGCTCGGCGGTGGCTTCAATGCCGTATTCGGCCAGTGTGGCGATGATGCCGTTTTCAATTGCGGAAACGATATGGCGGACGCTGGTTTTGCGGCGTTTGAAGTCAATCATGGTATAAATCACCAATTGGCCGGGGCCGTGATAGGTGATTTGGCCGCCACGGTCGATTTGCACCACGGGAATATTGCCGCGAACCAACAAATGCTCGGGCTTGCCGGACAATCCTTGGGTAAACACCGGCGGATGCTCGACTACCCACAATTCATCTTCGGTATGCTCGTCACGGCCGAGGTTGAAGGCTTTCATCGCTTCGAATATCGGCTGATAGTCTGCCAGGCCTTTTTGTACGATTTTCATATCAGTAAATCACTTTAACCATTTCGTGCGACGTCAGGGCGCGGTAGATATTGTCTAATTGCTCCTTGCTGGTGGCTTCAATCTTTACGGTTGCGCCGGTGTAATTGCCTTTGCTGCTTGAGCGGGTGGTGATATGGGCTTCGGTGGTATCCGGGGCATGTTCCTGAATCACCGTCAAAATAGAGCTGACAAATTCAGGGTGGTTGAGCCCCATCACTTTTAGCGGAAAGACACACGGAAATTCGAGCAAAGTTTCGGCTTGTTCCGGGGTATGGGTTGGATTAGACATGAGAATTCCTTGTTAAGGCCGTCTGAAAGCAGGGTAAACCTTTTCAGACGGCCTGATTTTGTGTTCAAAGCTATTTTAACGCAAACACCAGGCCTTGTTAACCTGACTTATTTTTGCATTTGGAATGGTTATCGGGCAAATATGCGCATTAAGCCGGTTTTCAAGTCTTGAAATCCAATTTTTCAGCCCAATTTATGAAAAAACCTGATTCAAAACTGCAGAGATATACTATGTCAGAAAACAATAAATATTTTGAGGAATACAGCGCACTGGCTACCTTGCCGCTGCGCGATGTCGTGGTTTATCCGCACATGGTGCTACCTTTGTTTGTTGGCCGTCCGAAATCGATTGCCGCACTGGAAATAGCGATGAGTAATGACGATCCTGTCTTTTTGCTGGCTCAATTAGACCCGAATACTGAAGAGCCAACTGTGCAAGACTTGCACCGTATGGGTACGGTGGCTCAAGTATTGCAGGTATTGAAGCTGCCGGACGGCACGGTCAAAGTCTTGGTGGAAGGCGTGCGCCGCGCACGTGCGTTGACGGTGGAAGATAAAGGTGATTTGTTTTTGTCGCACGTTGAAGCGGTGGATGAAAATAAAGATGAAGGCAATCTCGATATGGAAGCCTTGCGCCGTACTTTATTGTCTCAGTTTGAACAATATGCCAAATTAAATAAAAAAATTCCGGCGGAAGTGGTAAATACCATCAACGGCATCAGCGAAAACAGCCGTTTGGTCGACACCATCGCCGCGCATTTGCAATTGAAGCTGGAGCAACGCCAGGAGATTTTAGAAACCGCCAGCATTGTCGGCCGCATGGAATTTTTACTTGGTCAATTGGAAGCCGAACTCGACATCATGCAGGTCGAGAAGCGTATTCGCGGCCGTGTGAAACGCCAAATGGAAAAATCGCAGCGTGAGTATTATCTCAACGAGCAAGTTAAAGCGATTCAGAAAGAACTGGGCGAAGACGACGAGCGCGGCGAACTCGAGGCACTTGAAGCTAAAATAAAAGCCGCCGGCATGAGTAAAGAAGCGCAAGAAAAAGCTTTGGGTGAATTGAAAAAGCTGAAAATGATGCCACCGATGTCAGCTGAATCGACTGTAGTACGCAACTATATCGATACGCTGCTTGATTTACCGTGGAAGAAAAAAACGCGTGTAATCAGAGATATTGCCAAAGCAGATTTGGTGTTGAATGCCGACCATTTCGGTTTGGAAAAAGTCAAAGAGCGAATTTTGGAATACTTGGCGGTACAAAAGCGCAGTGATAAGCTCAGAGGTCCGATTTTGTGTCTGGTCGGCCCGCCAGGCGTGGGTAAAACTTCACTGGGGCAATCAATTGCCAAAGCCACCGGCCGCAAATATGTGCGCATGGCCTTAGGTGGCGTGAAAGACGAAAGCGAAATCCGTGGCCACCGCCGTACTTACATCGGCTCGATGCCGGGAAAAATCATCCAAAGCATGATTAAAGCCGAAGTAAGAAATCCGTTGTTCCTACTCGATGAAATCGACAAATTGGGCAACGATTTCCGTGGTGATCCGGCTTCTGCTTTGTTGGAAGTGCTTGATCCGGAACAAAACAACGCATTTTCCGATCACTTCATTGAAGTGGATTATGATTTGAGCAATGTATTGTTTATTGCTACTTCCAACAGCATGAATATTCCACCGGCTTTGCTTGACCGTATGGAAATCATTCGCTTGTCGGGCTACACCGAAGACGAAAAAGTCAGCATTGCCATGCAGTATCTCGTGCCAAAGCAAATGGAACACAACGGCGTGCGCGATGGCGAGATGGTGATTGAAGAATCTGCCGTGCGCGACATCGTGCGTTATTACACGCGTGAAGCCGGTGTGCGCTCGCTTGATCGTGAAATCGCCAAAATCTGCCGTAAAGTGGTTATGGCGGTGCAGCTTAAAGAAGATAAGCAAAAATCGAAAAACCGCAAAACCAAACCTAAGGCGATTGTGGTTAACGCCGATAACCTGCATGATTATTTGGGTGTGCGTCGCTTCGATTTCGGTATGGCCGAGAGTGAAAACCGCATTGGACAAGTTACCGGCCTGGCGTGGACGGAAGTCGGCGGTGAATTGCTGACAGTGGAGGCTGTGGCCCTGCCTGGTAAAGGTAATATTCAATCGACCGGTCAATTGGGCGATGTGATGAAGGAATCGGTAAGCGCCGCTTGGTCGGTATTGCGTTCCCGTTCCGAATCGATCGGCCTAGCACCGAATTTCTACGAAAAACAGGATATACATGTGCATGTGCCTGAAGGTGCAACGCCGAAAGACGGTCCGAGTGCGGGTATTGCCATGACTTTGGCAATGGTTTCCGCGTTTACCGGTATTCCGGTACGTGCCGATGTGGCAATGACGGGCGAGATTACCCTGCGTGGTGAAGTGTTGCCGATTGGCGGTTTGAAAGAGAAATTGCTGGCGGCTCTGCGCGGCGGTATCAAACATGTTTTGATTCCTAAAGACAATGTCAAAGATTTGGAAGAAATTCCAGACAACGTGAAAAAAGGTTTGGAAATCCATGCCGTCAAATGGATTGACGAAGTATTGGCTTTGGGATTGGAATATCAGCCGCAGCCTTGGCAGGCCCCGTTGGAAAATGCGGAAACCTTGGCCGAAAGCTCGAAAATCAAGCCGTCACGATCCAAAGCCACAAAACACTGATTTCGTACAAATGTGTTGTAAAAGGATACGGATTTATTTTCAATGCCTGAAAATTAAAGCAATTCCCTATCTTTTCGCTTGACATGGTAATTTCGGAATTGCTATAAAGCATACAGGTACTCAGAAGTACGAAAAGCCCGAATTATCGGGTTCTCTATTATTTTCAACGATAGGAAGGGACTGATTGTGAACAAGTCTGAATTAATTGAAGCGATTGCTCAAGAAGCTGGTATTTCAAAAGCGGCTGCCCAAAAAGCATTGGACGCGACTACTAATGCCGTAACTGAAGCGCTGAAAAAAGGTGACACTGTCACTTTAGTAGGTTTTGGTACTTTCTACGTTGGCGAACGTGCCGAGCGTCAAGGCCGTAACCCTAAAACTGGCGAGCCTTTGACCATTTCTGCTGCAAAAACTCCTAAATTCCGTGCCGGTAAAGCATTAAAAGACGCGCTGTGATATTTCATGAAGCATGATCATAAAAACCGAATCTGGCCGATTCGGTTTTTTGTTTGGTTGGCGTAAGATTGTTTGTTCAAAGCATTAATCTAATCACGTTATCAAATCAGGCCGTCTGAAAAAAGCTTACTCATTCAGACAGGCTGATACATTTTGCGTTACAATTCTACTAATCCAAAATACAAGGTATCAAAATGTTTACAGGTATTGTACAAGGGATTGGACGCATTGTGGCGGTGAACCAGCCGTCGTCCGATTTTCGTACCCATATCGTCGAATTGCCGATAAGTATGGCCGATAATCTGCAAATCGGCGCATCGATTGCCCATAATGGCTGCTGCCTGACCATTACGCAGATTGAGGCCAATCATCAGGTCAGCTTTGATTTGATGAGTGAAACGTTGGTCAAAACCAACTTAGGCCGTCTGAAAGCAGGAGATTTCGTTAATTTGGAACGCGCCGCCCGGTTTGGCAGTGAAATCGGCGGCCATCTAATGAGCGGCCATGTGATGGCCACTACATCAATTACCCGTATCGATGAAAACGGATTCAACCGCACGGTTTGGTTTCATTTGCCATTTGATTTGAAACCATATATTTTGACTAAAGGTTTTGTAGGCTTGGATGGTTGCAGCCTGACCATCGGTGAAGTTACCGGTAATGAATTCAATGTCCACCTGATTCCTGAAACCTTGGAACGCACTTTATTCGGCATGCGCCAAGTCGGTGATGAAATCAATATCGAAATCGACCCGCAAACGCAAGCTATTGTCGATACTGTTTTACGCGTGATGGCGCAACTAAAATAACAGGACGGGATCTTTTCAAATCCCCAGATTTGAGTAAGGTTCAAAGCAGCCGAAGTTAGAATGTGCGGATATATCATAAAAGAAAGGCTAAGCGTTCAAGAAGCGTAGTGCGAAGAAATACCCCGGAGATGGCACTTTGTACAAAGGTCTCAGATGTTGAAAAAAGTCAGGTTGTTGGCACTTTTTGTGCGGAACAGCTTTTGTTTTCTGTTGAAACGATTGTTTTTGGGTTTTCGAGTATCTTTAAGAATCATGTGGTTTGGCCGTGCCTTTCAGTATTCCTGACAACATTCAAAAATCCTAAAAGGGGTTTCAAGCGAAAAACAAAAAACGCAAACAACGCTGGAATTTTCTATATCCCGAGTCGTCCGAAAAGAAAAATTATGGAATTAGCTGAATTTTTGAAAAAAGCCGATTCGGTTTTAAACCGTTTGAATTTGATTTTACCGGCAGAACAAAATGATATTAATTGGAATGCTTTGGCCTACCGCTGGCAGAGTATAGGGCACAAAGGCGTACTGGAAAGCCTGCCCAATCCGCATACCTTCCCATTAAGCCGCTTGGCTGCCGTTGGTTCGCAGACTGAACGCTTGATCCGCAATACCGAGCAATTTTTAGCAAACCGTCCGGCAAATAATGTCTTATTGAGTGGATCGCGCGGTACCGGCAAATCTTCGCTGGTAAAAGCATTGCTGCACGAATATGCCGACCAAAGTCTGCGTTTGGTTGAAGTCGATAAGAGCGATTTAATCACGTTGCCGGCCTTGTTGCCGCTTTTGGCAGAGCGTTTGGAAAAATTCATTATTTTCTGTGACGACTTGTCTTTCGAAACAGGCGACGAAACCTACAAAGCCCTGAAAACCACCTTAGATGGCGGCCTGTCGCAATCTTGCAGCAATGTATTAGTGTATGCTACGTCCAACCGCCGCCATTTAATGCCTGAATACATGGATGAAAACAGCGGCACTACCGGCATGCGCGGCGAAATTCATCAAAAAGAAGCCATCGAAGAAAAAGTATCTTTATCTGACCGCTTCGGATTGTGGTTGAGCTTCTATCCTTTTGATCAAAAAGATTATTTGCAGGCCGTAGAAAATTGGCTGAATGACTTCGGTGTGGAATATGATGAAACCGCTAGAAAAGCTGCGTTGTTATGGGCACAAATGCGCAGCAACCGTTCAGGCCGCTCAGCATGGCAGTTTGCCTGTGATTGGGCAGGGCGCTTGCCTGAACAACGTGTGGCAGATTAAAACAAAAAGGCACTTGAAAAAGTGCCTTTTTAATTACACGGTCGCATGTCGTGTGAATTAGCGCAGACAGGTATTCAGCCAAATCTGGCGCTGATTCGGGTTCAATAAATGATAAATTCTGTGTTGCATCGTCAATTCATCAACCGCAAAGTCCATGCGGGATAAATAACGGGCTTCAACATAATCGCGTGCGCTGTTTTGATCAAAATTAGGATTGGCTAAAATTTTCATGATGTTTCGACGGCGCGTGCGGTCAGTGCGTTGTTCTTTTTTGAAAGCTTTGTCGGCAGCTGCTTTGTAATCCGAACGAATACGACGCAGCGTATTTTGTTGTTCTTGGCTCAGATTCAATTGGCGGAAATTGCAATTGGGATGGAAATCGTCCAATTGTGTAGAATGGGGCGCCGCATAAATCAAACTGCTGCACATTAATAAAGCAGTAAACGATGAAACCTGAAAAACAAAAGGGGATTTCGACACAACAAACACAGTATTTTCCTAATTCTGAATACGTCTGCAATATAACGGATACGCATGTCAAAGGCGGTTTTATGTAAGTTAATTTTTGTCAACTTATCGTCAATTCAATATTAACAAACACTAATGTATGCTTTATTTTCAGTATGTTATAAGGCGTGTGATTATTTTTTCAGAAATGTTGCATTTATTCATTAATATTTTAAATAAATACATAATCCCTGATTTGCGTTAAAATAAACGCCAACAATCAACCATACTCATCAAACTTTCAAAATTTGGAGCATTCCATGAGCCACTACCGCATTTCCCCTAGCATTCTTTCTGCCGATTTCGCCCGTTTGGGTGAGGAAGTTGGTAATGTGATTGCTGCCGGTGCCGATCTGATTCATTTTGATGTGATGGATAACCATTATGTACCGAATCTCACCTTTGGTCCGATGATTTGTTCTGCGTTGAAACCTTATGCCGGTGTGCCGATTGATGTGCATTTGATGGTAGAGCCGGTTGATGATTTGATTCAGTCGTTTGCCAGAGCAGGAGCCGGCATCATTACTTTTCATCCTGAAGCCAGCAAACACGTTGACCGCAGCCTGAGCCTGATTCGTGATTTGGGTTGCCAAGCGGGTTTGGTGTTGAATCCGGCCACCTCGACGAACGTGTTTGAAAATGTTTTGGATCGCTTGGACATGGTGCTGTTGATGTCGGTAAATCCGGGATTCGGCGGACAAAGTTTTATTCCGCAAACTTTGGTGAAAATCCGCCAAGTGCGTGCTGTCTTGGACGAATATGAAGGGCAAACCGGCCGCCGCATTGCGCTGGAAGTAGATGGCGGGATTAAAGTAGAGAATATCGCTGAAATTGCCGCAGCAGGCGCGGATACGTTTGTGGCCGGTTCGGCCATTTTCAGCTGCCCTGATTACAAAGTCGTGATTGATCAAATGCGCGAAGAATTGGCGCGTGTTGGCAGGTGAATGAATCAGGCCATCTGAAAAGTGATGGCGCAATGAGCATCGGATGATACGTGAAAGAGATAAAATAGAACGATTTGTTTGGATGAGATAACGCATAACAAAAGGCCGTCTGAAAATTTCAGACGGCCTTTATCTGTTTAAATTCAAGCGACTTCGGTTTGGTGTTCATCGCCGTTACGCGCGCGGATTTCGCCCAAGCGGTAAACGGTTTCGCCTTGTTCGCGTAAGAATGCGGCAATTGCTTCGGCATCTTCTTTGGCGATAATCACAACCATGCCGATGCCGCAGTTGAAGGTGCGGTACATTTCCTGCTGCCCGATATTACCGGCTTGTTGCAGCCATTGGAACAATTTCGGCAATTCCCATGCTCCGGCATCGATTTGGGCAACGGTGTTTTCCGGCAAAACGCGAGGTACGTTTTCAGTGATGCCGCCGCCGGTAATGTGTGCCATACCTTTGATGGTGAATTGTTGCAACACCGACAAAATCGGTTTTACATACAGGCGGGTTGGGGCGATGATGGCTTCGCGCAGGGTTTTGCCTTTGTCGAATTCGGCATCTAAATCAGGATTGCTGAGTTCAATGATTTTGCGCACCAAAGAATAGCCGTTGGAATGCGCGCCGTTGGAAGCCAAACCCAGCACCACGTCACCGGCCGCAATCGAACGGCCGTTAATCACGCGTTCTTTTTCCACCACGCCGACGGCAAATCCGGCCAAATCGTATTCGCCTTCCGGATACATGCCCGGCATTTCGGCGGTTTCGCCGCCAATTAGGGCGCAGCCGGACTCTTCACAGCCTTGGGCAATACCTTTGACCACATCTGTGGCACGTGCAACATCGAGTTTGCCGCAGGCAAAGTAATCCAAGAAAAACAACGGCTCTGCGCCCTGCACCAGAATATCGTTTACGCTCATGGCCACTAAATCGATACCCACGGTGTCGTGTTTGTCCCAATCGAAAGCCAGTTTCAGCTTGGTGCCGACCCCGTCGGTGCCGCTGACCAAAACCGGATTTTGGTATTTTTTGCCGATTTCGACCAAAGCGCCGAAGCCGCCCAAACCACCCAGCACTTCGGGACGCATGGTTCGTTTGGCAAAGGGTTTGATGTTTTCAACCAGTTGGTCTCCTGCGTCAATATTGACACCGGCATCACGGTAGCTTAATGGAGTGCTCATGCGGGTAACTTCTCGTGTAAGGGATGGGACGGAATAATTACGTCTTATTCTACCTTATTTCGCGCAATTTGGCGTGACTATGCCGGCAGATTTTCAGGGGTTTTGCAGGCAATCGGCAGGCCGTCTGAAATGCTGTATTTCTTTATTCTGCATTCAGACAGCCTCTGCTATACTTTAGGCTGTCTGAATGTTTATGAACGGCTTGAACGATGTATCAAAAAAAACCGCGCGGCTATAAGCCATGGATTACCATGACCGTTGTTTTGGTCTTACTGGTGTGGCTGATTTATGCGTTGGGCAATATTCTGACGCCGTTTATTGTGGCGGCAGTGTTGGCTTATGTGCTCAATCCGATGGTCGAATGGCTGCAGTGCAAGCATTTGAAGCGCGGCATTGCTTCAATGGCTGTGATGATTTTTGCCTTGGCGGTATTGCTGGCCTTGCTGCTGATTATCATCCCGATGCTGATTGGCCAGTTTAACAATTTGATCGAGCGTTTGCCGCAGGTTGTCGATTTCCTGCAAAATGTACTGCTGCCGTGGGCCAACCGCCTGGGCGGCGACTTTATCGACATTGACAGCGAATCGATTGTGGCCTGGCTGCAATCGAACACTGGTGAACTGAGTAACACGCTCAAATCGGTGATGCCGACGTTGATGAAGCAAAGCAGCAATGTTGTGGTGGGTTTGACGAATTTAATGCTGCTGCCGTTTTTGCTGTATTACTTCTTGCTCGACTGGAAACGCTGGTCTTACGGCATCAGTGCCTTGGTGCCGCGCCGTTTTATCGACAGCTACACGCGCATCACCAAGAATATGGATCGGGTATTGGGTGAATTTTTGCGTGGCCAGTTGATGGTGATGCTGATTATGGGTTTGGTTTATGGCGTGGGTTTGATGCTGGTCGGTTTGGACTCAGGTTTCGCCATCGGTATGATTGCCGGTATTTTGGTATTTGTGCCTTATTTGGGCGCGTTTACCGGTTTGCTGTTGGCGACGGTTGCGGCGGTATTGCAGTTCGGCTCATGGTCGGGTTTGCTGATGGTGTGGGGTGTATTTGCGGTCGGCCAGTTCTTGGAAAGTTTCTTCATCACGCCGAAAATCGTCGGTGACCGTATCGGCCTGTCGCCATTCTGGGTTATTTTTTCACTGATGGCGTTCGGCCAGCTTATGGGCTTTGTCGGTATGTTAATCGGCTTGCCGTTGGCGGCAGTTACGCTGGTGTTGTTGCGCGAAGGCGTGAAGAATTATTTCAGCAGCCATTTTTACCAACATAAATAGCCATCCTCTGAATCAGGCCGTCTGAACGCAAAAATATCTGTTTCAGACGGCCTTTTATTGCATTTTCAAACAATAACCGTTAAGCTGAAACCGCTTGATTTTCAGAGGAGGATATTAATGCTGGCAATTATCGGCGGAAGCGGCTTCACCAAGCTGCCCCAACTCCGCATTACCGATCGCCGGATTGTACGCACGCCTTATGGTTTGACGAGCAGCCCGTTGCTGTTTGGCAAGCTCGGCAGTCAAGATATTGTGTTCTTGGCGCGTCATGGTTTCGGGCATACCGTCGCCCCGCATGAAATCAACTATCGTGCCAATATTTGGGCATTAGATTCCACCGGTGCGAAAGACATCATCTCTGTAGCTTCCGTAATCAGCATCAACAAAGCTTTGGAAAGCGGCAGTTTGGTTATGCCACATGATTTGATTGACTATACCCATTCGCGCGGTGCGACCTTTTTCGAAGGGCAGAAAAAACCGGTGCCGCACACCGATTTCACGTCGCCTTACACACAAAGCCTGCAAGCAAAATTAATCGCCCACGCCCAAGCCCATCAAATGCCGGTTTACCTCAGGGCGGTATACGGCTGTCTGCAAGGCCCGCGCTGGCCGACCCGTGCCGAAATCAATCGTTATCGCCAAGACGGTGTCGATGTATTGGGCATGACCGGTATGCCTGAAGCAATTTTGGCGCGTGAAATGGACATAAACTATGTGCATTTTTGCGGCATCATCGGCATAAGATGTATAGGCGAAGGCGCCGACCAAGACAGTTGTGTGATTGATTCACACCGATCCATCGAAAAAATCCGCCAGTTGCTGGTTGATTTGTAAACAAGCCGTCTGAAAAAGTAAGATTAATTATTGGTTTTATCCGCAGCCGGTCTGAAATCTTTCAGACGGGCCGCTTAGGCAGATAAAGAAAGCAACAAATGACAAAATCCACTTTAGCCACCGTTACCATCGGTTTGGTATCTGTCAGCGACCGCGCCAGCAGTGGTGTGTATGCCGATGAAGGTATTCCGTCGCTTAAAAACTGGTTACAGACCGCCTTGAAAAACCCCATTCATTTTGTCGAAGCCTTAATTCCAGACGAGCAGGGTGAAATCGAGCGAACCTTGGAAAAAATGGCCGATACAGACCAATGCGATATTGTATTCACTACCGGCGGCACCGGCCCCGCCCCGCGCGATGTCACGCCCGAAGCCACGCTCAATGTGGTTGATAAAGAAATGCTCGGGTTTGGCGAACAAATGCGCCGAATCAGCCTTTATTATATGCCGACCGCCATCCTGTCGCGCCAAACCGCCGGTATCCGCGGCAAAACCCTAATCGTCAATCTGCCCGGCCGCCCGAAAGCCATTGCCGAAACACTCGGCGGCGTGTGCGGTGAAAATGGCGGGATGAAAGTGCATGGTTTGTTTAGTGCGATTCCATATTGTGTCGATTTAATCGGCGGCGCATTTATCGAAACCGACGAAACCGTGAGCAAAGCCTTCCGTCCGAAACAGAAACAAACGATAAAATGATATCAAAGGCCGTCTGAAAACGATTCAGACGGCCTTTGATTTTGGTCAAACGATATACATGATTTCTATATTGGGAAAAGTCATTCGTTTAAAGTGTATAGTTGATAAAATTCAATTATGATTTAAAGTGTATTTATATTAAATCAGTGGCTTAGGAAGCAAATTTAATCCAAAGGCATATTCCGTGACATTTCCAACAAAATTGCATACAGGTTATCATGTCTGTGATTAAAGCGGAATCCCGTTTCTTTCAGGTGCCAATAAAATGTCCGTCCGGATACGCCGTTAAATTCAACCGGCCTGTTTTTTTTGCATAACCCCAATATGCCGAACCCCTCCGGCAAGCCCGTTACCTGCGTGACGGACACGGAAGTGTTTTTCACAGCCCATATCAACCAGAACCACGCCGGCCACCGGTATTGGTAACGCCTTTGATAGGGAGATGGCCCCGGATAACCTTTTGCAGCATGACTTTTGAAGCACCGGGTACGGTTCCGGTACGGACCTTGTCATCACGCTTCAATATGCCCAATACGGTGGTTTTTCCACCGGCTCCCCAAGCCCGTTTGCCACGGATGCGTCTGGCACCGGAATAAGGCTCATCCGGTTCGGTGATACCTGAAAACGGGGTTTGCTTCCCACATTCGTCAGCAAATACGGTGTTGCAGTTTGGGGAACGGGTTGTTGGCACTTCGGACACTGGCTGCCGTTAATCCGGCTGTGTCGGAAGCAGTCAAACCTGAGGCAGAAAGGTGTAATATTTGCCGGAATTTCTGCCCGGAAAGTTTACCGGACTTTGGGTACTTGTTTTTAATATAGATATCAGAAGCTTACCATAAAGTTTTATGATTTTGCTTACTAAGCCCCTAAATATTTAGGAGCTGACATAGATTAACCCCAAACACCACACCATTGCCGCAGCATTTCAAGCTGCCCGGACGGTACGCCAAAGTTAAAGCGGAACCCACATCCTTTCAAGGACAGCGGGCAAGATTTACGGCCAACCTCATTGTATTTGCGCAAGACGTACCTAGCCCGGTTCCAACAATTTCCAATGCCGCCGATAGGGTTTTGACGGTCTGCAAAAAGCTGTGAACGGTTGATGCGCTGATGCGCGAACCTGCCCCGCATCAAACACGCCACAGTTCCTGTCACTACCGGTATAAAC